>DATBUF010000082.1:0-3294 GCA_036516435.1 Pontibacter sp. | reverse complement strand
ATCTACGAAGGGAACTTAGGTCTGATCAAAGCTGCAAAACGCTTCGACGAAACAAGAGGCTTTAAATTTATCTCTTACGCTGTTTGGTGGATCCGCCAGTCGATTCTGCAGGCTTTGGCCGAGCAGTCGCGTATCGTGCGTTTGCCGTTGAACCGTGTAGGTTCGTTAAATAAAATCTCGAAGTCTTTCTCAGAACTGGAGCAGAAGTTTGAGCGTGAGCCATCGCCGGAAGAAATTGCGGAAGTGCTGGAGCTTACGACTGCTGAAGTAGTAGATACCCTTAAGATTTCAGGACGCCACGTATCGGTGGATGCTCCGTTTGTGCAGGGCGAAGAAAACCGACTGCTTGATGTATTGGAGAATGAAGACGAGGAGTCGCCGGATACCGGCCTGATGAACGACTCACTTCGTAAGGAAGTACAGCGTGCACTTTCGACGCTCACCAAGCGTGAAGCTGACGTGATTACACTATACTTTGGATTGAATGGAGAGCACTCGCTTACGCTGGAGGAGATTGGTGAGAAGTTTAACCTTACCCGCGAGCGTGTTCGCCAGATCAAAGAGAAAGCGATCAGAAGACTGCGTCACACATCCAGAAGCAAAGCACTGAAGCCATACTTAGGCTAGAACTATAGTTCAGGTATACAAGAGCCCCGGCCCCAAAGCCGGGGCTCTTGTCTTTACAAGGCTGTAGTCTGGGGTAATTTGCGCCCCGGATGCAGGCAAACGGGCAGAAATTTTGTATACTTGCAACCAAAATTAATTGTATCAGATTTCCATGGAAATAGAAAGAGTTAAGTGTCTCATCATCGGTTCCGGCCCGGCCGGATACACCGCAGCTATCTATGCATCAAGAGCCGGACTTAGCCCGGTGTTGTACCAGGGCCTGCAGCCAGGCGGCCAGCTAACCATCACAAACGATGTTGAGAACTATCCTGGTTACCCGGATGGCATAAATGGCCCACAGATGATGGAGGACTTTAAGCGCCAGGCAGAGCGATTTGGTACTGACGTGCGTTACGGAATAGCCACTGCAGTAGACTTTTCCGGGCAGCCACATAAAGTAACTATAGATGATCAGAAGGTAATTGAAGCAGATACAGTTATTATCTCTACCGGCGCTTCTGCAAAGTGGCTGGGTCTGGAGTCGGAGGCAAGATTGAACGGCAATGGCGTATCGGCCTGTGCTGTATGCGATGGCTTTTTTTACAGAGGGCAGGAGGTAGCTATAGTTGGCGCTGGTGACACAGCAGCAGAAGAGGCCACTTACCTGGCAAACCTGTGCAGCAAAGTGTACATGATCGTGCGTCGCGAAGAAATGCGTGCCTCCCTAATTATGCAAGAGCGCGTAAAGCGTACTCCGAACATCGAGGTTCTGTGGAACTCGGTAACAGATGAGATACTGGGCGATGATGTGGTAACCGGCGTACGTGTAAAGAATGTGCTGACCAGTGAAACTAAGGAGATCCCGGTAAGTGGCTTCTTCGTGGCCATCGGCCACAAACCCAACTCCGATATTTTCGCTGATTACCTGAACCTGGATGAGAACGGTTATATCCGCACCATACCGGGTACCTCCAAAACCAATATTGATGGCGTGTTTGCCTGCGGCGATGTGCAGGACTTTACTTACCGCCAGGCTGTAACAGCAGCGGGATCAGGTTGCATGGCAGCGCTGGATGCAGAACGTTACCTGGCTGCCAATAATTTGCATTAAAATTTGTGACGGAAACTCAGCAGCCAGCAAGCATATTATTGCCTGTGATGCTGAGTTTTTACAATAAAATGGCCTTGCTGTAGTTTATGTATGCGAATACCGCCTCTGTAACCGCACAAAGCCAATATTTAGAACCAATGCCAAAGTTTACCAAGCCCTTATCGGTTGCACTTTTTTTCTGCTGCATGCTCTGCCTGGTGCAGGGTGCTTTTGCACAGAAAAAAGCCAAAGACCTGTTTAAGGTTAAGTCACCCAAAATCCAGTACGTCCGCCCGGATACTACCATCCTGATAAAGTATGAGGAGTTCGACGAAGAGAATTCTGATGCAGGCCGGTCGCTCAACTTCAGCCCTAAAAAGGAGCTTTCTATAGTTAGCGAGGATACAACGGAGCTGGATCTTGGCCAGCAGCACATTGTAGAAGTTTCTGATGAGATACTGATCGACTCCTCCTGGATAAAGATTGCCGGCTACTATGCGATTTGGGATACGCGCAATATTAACCCTTACAGGATGGACTCACGCCAGCTGAAGGACTCTGTAAGCGTGCAATTATACGACCCTACGTCTAACCGAAACTATAAAATGCCACTGGAGAAAACCCCGGTAACCAGCCGTTTCGGAGGCAGATGGGGGCGTTTACATGCCGGTACTGACATTGACTTAGATACAGGTGACAGTATTTATGCCGCTTTTGACGGTGTAGTGCGCATTAACAAATGGGATGGCAGTGGCTATGGCAACTATATTGTAGTGCGGCATTACAACGGCCTTGAGACCTTGTATGGCCACATGAGCAAGGCCATTGCGCCGGTTGGTAAGTTTGTGAAGGCAGGGGAGGTAATTGGCCTTGGCGGTAGCACTGGCCGTAGTTCTGGTCCGCACCTTCACTACGAGGTACGCTACCAGGGAAACCCGATCAATCCGGAGCACTTTTACGATTTCCCGGATTACCTGTTAAAGGGGCAGAACTTTGTGATTACCTCTTCGCTGTTCAACTACTATAATAACTATAAATCCAGCTCCTCGAGTGGCCGCAGAACGTATTATCACACAGTACGTAAAGGCGATACATTATCAGCCATTGCCAAAAGGTATGGTGTTACTGCTACCCAGGTTGCCAAACTGAACGGAATCAGTACCCGGACCACCCTAAAAGTTGGCCGTAAACTACGCGTAAAGTAAGCCAGTCCTGACTATGAAATTAGATATACTTGTTTTTGCTGCCCACCCTGACGATGCCGAGCTCGGTTGTTCCGGTACTCTGGCAGCGCACATTGCCGCAGGCAGGAAAGCAGGAATAGTAGACCTGACAAGAGGGGAACTGGGCACACGCGGGACACCAGAGATACGTACTGCAGAGGCAGCAGCAGCTTCCGAAGTGCTGGGATTAAGCGTACGTGATAACCTGGACTTTGCCGATGGTTTTTTTACAAACGACCGGGAGCACAAACTAAGAATAGTAGAGAAGATACGCCAGTACAAACCGGAACTTGTGATAATGAATGCCATTCACGATCGTCACCCGGATCATGGCCGTGGCTCGCAGGTGGTATCAGAAGCGTGCTTTCTGGCTGG
>DATBUF010000081.1:0-1875 GCA_036516435.1 Pontibacter sp. | reverse complement strand
TTAACGACGCCACGGGTATAGTAGCCTACAGGGTAGCCGTGGCCGCGGTTGTGACGGGCGCGTTCTCGTTGTGGCAATCAGGCCTGCAATTCGTCATCGGGGCCTTCTTCTAAGAGCTCGTAAACAGTTTTGCATCCGGCGCAGCAAAAAGCTTTGTCGTGGGCAACTATAAGCTCGTCCTCGCAGGAGTCCCCGCAATGGTAGCAAGTCTGAACATTGGTTTGGAGTGCGGCTTCCATCTCAATTTTCTTTTTATGGTTTGATGCAAAGGTAGCCGCACACCCCGCCCTAAATGATGACAAGCATCACTATCGGGCATGATTGATATCACTGCAACAAACTATAAAACCTCAGACATTTGTAGTGTTGATGCTGCTGAAGGGAATGCGAACGCAGGAACTATAGAAACTATAGCAGCACAGCAGGCAAACCTATAGTTGGATTGCCCCCAATAGAGAAAGGTGTTTTAGTTTTTAGTTTAGTATAGGTGTTTACCAGTATGTGAACGTACTGGAACAGAAAAGGCAGGCTTTTTTGAGCCTGCCTTTTGTTTTATGGTCCGTTCTATTGTTCAGCCAGTAGTTAGTCGTACAGGTGGCAGATCTTGAACAGCTTATCCGGGTCAAGAATCGTGATGCTGCTGCCCTTGGTCGTGATGATCTTCTCGTCTTTAAACTCCGACAGCAGGCGGATCGTGGTTTCCTTGGCTGTACCAACTATAGAAGCCAGGTCTTCGCGGGAAATAGCAATGGTGAACGTATCTGTTTCCTCCTGCTGCTGATAAGTTTTCTGCAGCAGCAACAAGGCCTCGGCCAGACGTTCGCGCACCGGTTTGTAGGCCATCTGCACCATGCGTTCTTCCGCTTCCCCTAAAGCTTTCGAGAAAAGCTTCATCAATCCGCTCGAAAAATCGTTGTTTGTAGCGATCAGCTCCAGGAACTGTGATTTCGGAATAAAGCATACTACGGCATCATCCAGGGCCACCGCAGAGGCCGAGTAGTTTGTATCAGCCATCAGGGCACGGTAGCCTACCACATCACCGGGTTTTGCCAGCCGGATGATCTGTTCTTTGCCATCGCTGCCCATTTTGGAGACCTTTACTTTGCCGGAGCTAATGCAATGCAGACCCGACGGGCGGGTACCTTCATGGAAGATTACCTGGCCTTTTTTAAAGGTAAAGCAAGACTTAGTAGCACTTACGTCTTCTAACTCATCGCCTTTGCAACACCCCAGCAGCGAGTACTTCCGGGTTGCGCAGTTCTGACAGTCGGGCGCAGAGAATTTCATCATACAAATTGGAATGGTGCTGTAAAAGTAAGCAAAGCGGTTAATATTTACAGATAGCAACACGCTTTCTTTCCGAAACATTCCGTACGGGCTGCTATCAATCTCCTAACTATGGCGTGCTGCATTTGTTTTAACAGGCGCAACAGCACCTACCGCTCAGGCCTCCGGATTAAAGACTGCACAAGTATTATCAGTATAGAAAATTACAATCTGCCTTACCTGTTTTCCTGAGGCAAGCCCTGCAACTATAGCATCAGCCGGCAGGCCATCTTTTTGCACCTCTTTTAGTTGCCCCATTCCCTGCTGCTCTCCGGGGGCATGCTCTTCAACTATAGCCGGAACAGGCATAGCAGGTGCTGCAGGTGCCGGAACAGCTGCTATTGTCTTTAGCATTTCGCCTTCGCCGAGCAGCAACCACTCGGGGCTGATCTTTTTGTACCGGGCTAGTACTTTGAGCATTACATCAAGGCTTGGCTTGTTGCGACCGCTCAGCACATGGCTCAGCACTGCACGGGGCACCTCTATCGCATCTGCAAACTGCGAGCTGCTCAGTCCTTCACTTTCAATTAACTCCTTGATTCTGTTTAC
>DATBUF010000080.1:0-2876 GCA_036516435.1 Pontibacter sp. | reverse complement strand
TCGCTGCTGCTTAACTGCGCGGCATTGTCTAAGTGGTAGAGCAGGAAAGCTGCCCGGGAAACTATAAAAAAGAGTACCCAGAACAGGAAGTATAAGGGTTGAAAGTATAATGGCTTTTTCACGGGGCAAAGATAATCACTTACCAACCCGAAGTAACACTCCGGCATAGAAGTTAATTCCAGAAGGATGTAAATAGCTTAGGTGTAAAAAACAAGGGGTATATGGAGGAATGTACATGATTTTAGGTAAAGTAGCCTTAATTAATTAGGGGGTGTATTGTGTTAATATGGTTATTTTTGATGATGCCCCCTAAAAAAGCAGGCCTCTATAGTTGCGAAAAAAGATTTCTCTTTAACTTTGCATCAACAAATAACCTCCTCAACCCAAAACCATGGCAATCCTTCGTTTTAAAGCGCTCGAAATTGTGAGTCAGCGCAAACCCGGTGAAGTAAATTTACCGTCTCATATCATTTCAGACTACTATGGCGAGAACGTGTTTACCCTACAAGCTATGCGTGCCACGCTCTCTTCAGAAATCTATAAAAGATTGCTCCGCACAATAGATGCAGGCGAGCAGGTAGACCGCAACCTGGCTGATGCCGTTGCCGCTGCCATGAAAACCTGGGCCATGAGCAAAGGAGCCACGCACTACACACACTGGTTTCAGCCTCTGACTGGCTCAACAGCCGAAAAACACGATTCTTTCTTCGACCTGACCCCTGACGGAGAGGCCATCGAGAGCTTTAAAGGCAGTGCACTGGTACAACAGGAGCCGGATGCCTCGTCTTTCCCGAGCGGCGGTATCCGAAATACATTTGAAGCCCGCGGCTATAGTGCCTGGGATCCCTCATCACCTGCCTTCCTGATCGAGAATGCCGGTACCAAAACGCTTTGTATCCCTACCATTTTTGTGTCTTACACTGGGGAGGCATTGGACTATAAAACCCCTTTGCTGAAGTCGCTGAACCTGCTGGCGAATGCTGCTCTGCCTGTTTGCCAGTATTTTGACAAAGATGTTACCAAAGTAAACACTACGCTTGGCATTGAGCAGGAATACTTTCTGGTAGACCGCGCCCTGTACGAAGCACGCCCTGACATGGTACTTACCGGCCGTACGCTGTTCGGACATGCTCCGGCAAAAGGGCAGCAGCTGGAAGACCATTATTTTGGCTCTATCCCGAGCCGTGTGCATGCTTTTATGGTTGATTTCGAAAAGACAGCCTGGAAGCTGGGTATACCGCTGCGCACCCGCCACAACGAAGTAGCGCCAAACCAGTTTGAGTGTGCCCCAACCTACGAAGATGCCAACCTGGCCGTAGATCATAACCAGCTGCTGATGGACATCATGGGCCGCGTAGCCGAGCGCCATAACTTTAAAGTACTACTTCATGAGAAACCTTATAAAGGTGTAAATGGCAGTGGTAAACACAACAACTGGGCGCTAAGCACCAATACAGGTGTTAACCTGCTTGGCCCCGGCAAAAAGCCAAAAGAGAACCTGCAGTTCCTGACCTTCTTCATCAACACAGTTATGGCAGTTTACAAGCATGCCGACCTGCTGCGTGCCACCATTGCCTCGGCCAGTAACGATCACCGCCTGGGAGCCAACGAAGCGCCGCCAGCAATTATGTCGGTTTTTGTAGGCCAGCAATTATCAGCTGTTTTGGATGAGTTGGAGCGCACATCTAAAGTACCGATGGAGAAAGGCGATAACATGTACCTGAAGCTGGGAATCGACCGCATACCGGAAGTACTCCGCGACAACACAGACCGCAACCGTACGTCGCCGTTTGCTTTTACCGGTAATAAGTTCGAGTTCCGCGCCGTGGGTTCGTCTGCGAACAGTTCCTCATCGGTAACCATCCTGAACACCATCGTAGCCGACCAGTTAGTGGAGTTCCGTAAAGAGGTAGACGCATTGATTGAGCAGCAGGGCATGAAAAAGGAACTGGCTATTATTCAGGTGCTGCGCGAGTATGTGGTGGCATCCAAAGCCATCCGCTTTGAAGGAAACGGTTACTCTAAAGAGTGGGAGGAAGAAGCTGCCCGTCGTGGCCTGTCTAACATCAAATCTACACCGCTGGCACTGGATGTGTATGCCCGCGAAGAAGTAAAAGAGCTGTTCTCGAAGCATGGTATCTTCACGGAAAAAGAGATGGAAGCCCGCCACGAAATTCTGCTCGAAGACTATATTAAAAAGATCCAGATCGAATCGCGGGTGATGGGCGACCTGGCCATGAACCACGTGATCCCTACTGCGGTAGCTTACCAGAACAAGCTTATCCAGAACTTCCGCGGCCTGAAAGAGCTTGGCCTGGAAGATGAGTACCTGGAAACCACCCTGGAAAGTATCAAGCGTATTTCGCGTCATATTGCTGCCATACAGCACAATGTAGTAGACATGATTAAGACCCGTAAGGTAGCTAATAAGCTGGATGATGTGCGGGAGAAAGCCATTATGTACCGCGAGCAGGTATTCAGTTATTTTGATGCTATCCGGAACAGTGTAGACAAGCTGGAACTGATGGTGGATGATGAGGATTGGCCATTGGTGAAGTATCGCGAACTGATGTTCCGCAACTAAAATATTGAGTTTTATCTTGGAAAGGGGCGTTCGGAAGGACGTCCTTTTTTGTTTTAACTGCTGTAGTTTTATAGTTAGAACATTAAAGTAAACTATAGTTCTATGGTTGCTGGTTTGAACCAGGCTGCTGTTTCATAGCTACTTGTATTCCTGGAAGCTCTAGTTACCCTTTGTTTTATAGTTTCCTTGGCTCCCTCCTGGGCCGGGAGGCCCCGTCTTTGGGCATCGCGCTGCTGCCTTCTTGCTATCCTCCTGCGTCGGATTGCCTGCGGCACCGCAATAAGTCAAAGGC
>DATBUF010000079.1:0-3121 GCA_036516435.1 Pontibacter sp. | reverse complement strand
TCAGGAAGGTGGAGCTACCCAACAGCGTGGCTCCGGCGCTGGTATTTAACCCAATTCCTGTAGGGTATGAGTGGAAGAAAGAAAAGGGACTTTTTAAAGTAGAGCAACTGAAGAAGGTAAAGCTACCAGCTAACAGAGAGGATCTGGCATACTATAGCATCCCACAGTTGTCAGCATTGCTCAAATCGAAGCAGATCACATCAGAGGAGCTTACCAGATACTACCTGGACAGGCTGAAGCAGTATGGCCCAAAGCTGGAGTGTGTTACAACCTTAACCGAAGAGCTGGCACTGCAACAGGCACGACAGGCGGATAAGGAGATTAATGCCGGTAAGTATAAGGGCATGTTGCATGGTATTCCATTTGGAGTAAAAGATCTGCTGGTAACTAAGGGATATAAAACAACCTGGGGAGCGGCGCCTTACAAAGAGCAGCAAATTGAGCTGGATGCGACAGTAGTAGAGCGCCTGCAAAATGCAGGTGGTGTGCTGGTGGCAAAGCTTACCTTGGGTGAACTAGCCATGGGTGATGTATGGTATGGTGGCAAAACAAAATCCCCCTGGGACCTGAGTAAGGGATCCAGTGGCTCGTCTGCTGGGTCTGCCGCTGCTGTGGCGGCGGGGCTTTTGCCTTACGCCATCGGTACAGAAACGCTTGGGTCTATAGTTTCACCGTCTACGGCCTGCGGTACAACAGGCGTAAGGCCCACGTTTGGGCGTGTAAGCCGGCATGGTGCTATGGCCCTGAGCTGGTCCATGGATAAAATTGGTCCTATTACAAGGAATGCCGAAGATGCTGCTATCGTGTTTAATGCTATTTATGGGCCTGACGGAAAGGATCTTTCCGTTTATGATGCTCCGTTTAACTATAACCCAACTATAGACCCCAAGAAGCTCAAGGTAGGATATCTGAAAAAAGACTTTGAACGCAAATACGGCTTCCAGGAGAATGATCAGGAAACATTAAATGTATTGCGCAAAGCAGGTATAGAGTTAGTGCCCATTGAGCTACCAGAGCTTCCGGTAGGGGACATGGTACTGACGATTTCAGTAGAGGGGGCTGCAGCATTTGATGAGCTTACCAGAAGTGGGAGGGATAGCGAATTAAAGCAGCAGCATAAAAATGCATGGCCAAATATTTTCAGATCCGGAAGGTTTATACCTGCAGTAGAGTATTTACAGGCACAACGGGTACGCACTTTATTGATACAGCAGATGCAGGAGAAACTGAAAGATATAGATGTATATATTAGTCCTTCTTTCGGCAGTAACAACCTGGTAACAACTAACCTTACAGGGCATCCGTGCGTGGTAGTGCCTAATGGTTTCCAGAAAAACGGAATGCCTACAACTATAACTTTTATGGGTAAGCTCTTCGGTGAGGCTGAAGCATTGGCTTTAGCCAAGTTTTACCAGGATCTGACACCACACGAAGAGAAGCGTCCAACTGCCTTTCTGACAAAATAGCAACATAACACAGGTCAGGTAGCATTAAGATGTCCCGGTTTACAAGGTAACACTTGAGAAATCGGGGCATTTCTATTAATTTGAAGCAGATTGTCACCCTACACAAACTATAACCACATGTTCCTTAAAAGTAAAACTATAGTTGTAGCCTTATTCGGCCTGTTTACTGCAGGCACACTGCAGGCGCAGAATAACAGTTCGCAGCTAACTATAGAAAAGATCATGCGTGATCCGAAGTGGATCGGAATAGCGCCAAGCAACATCTTCTGGTCTGAAGATGGAAAGAAGCTATACTTTAACTGGAATCCGGAAGGTAACCGCCGAGACTCCTTGTATGCTGTAAATGCTGACGGGAAGAATATTCGACAGGTTTCCGCTAAGGAGCGCCGTGCTCTGCCTACCATGTACGGAGCTTACAATCGCGCTAAAACCCAAAAGGTTTATGAGAATAGTGGGGATATCTTCCTGCTGGATGTAAAAAGTGGTAAGGTTACCCAAGTTACAAATACAGTAGAGCGCGAGAGCAACCCTGCTTTTACGTTCGACGAACAGGAGGTCACCTTTATAAAAGACAGTAACCTGTATGCCTGGAGCATAAAAAATGGGCAGCTGGTACAATTAACTGATTTCAGAAAGAGTCGCAAAGCTGCTGATGGTGAGGAGAAAGACCCGCAGCGTGTTTGGCTGCGACAACAGCAGTTAAGCTTGTTAACTATAGTTAAGGAACGCGATGCGGATCAGAAAGCCCTGAAAAAGCAGCAGAAGCTGGATGCACCAGCACGCCCGCTGGACATTTACGTGGAGGATAAACAGGTAAGTGGTGTTACGCTGAGCCCGGATGAGCAATTCATCACCTATAGTTTAATCAGCAGACCGAAAAATGCTAAGGTGGCTATAGTTCCAGATTTTGTGACTGCCTCAGGCTATACTGAAGATATTAACACGCGCACTAAGGTTGGAGATGCTCAGAGCACTTCAGAGTTCTTTGTATATGATATAAAGCGCGACACTTCCTTTGCGGTTAGCATGAAGGAAGTAGAGGGCATATACGAGGTGCCGGCTTACCTGCAGGCAGGAAATAAGAAAGCAAGTGTTGCCAGGGATGCTGCAGATACCAAAACGAAAAAGGCAGAGCTGCGCGCTGCCAGTATTTATGGCCCTTACTGGTCAGAGAATGGGAAGCATGCTGTAGTTGTAGCCCGCGCTGCAGATAACAAAGACCGCTGGATACTTGGGCTTGATCCTGCTACCGGTAAGCTGAGCCTGCTGGACCGTCAGCATGACGATGCCTGGATAAACGGGCCGGGAATAAGCTATGGTGCCGGCGATATCGGCTGGATGCCCGATAATGAATCCGTATGGTTTCATTCAGAAGAAAGCGGCTACTCTCACCTGTATGCGCTTAATGTTAAAACCGGTAAGAAAAAAGCGTTGACGAGAGGTAAGTTCGAAGTGTCGGATGTGCAGCTATCAAAAGATAAGAAGCATTTCTACTTTACGGCCAACAAAGTGCATCCGGGCGAGCGCCATTTCTACAAAATGCCTGTAAACGGCGGCGAAATGGTGCAACTCACCACGTTGCCGGGTGCTTACGAAGTGGAGCTTTCTCCTGATGAGAAAATGTTGGCTTTCAGGTACTCTTATAGTAACAAACC
>DATBUF010000078.1:0-1651 GCA_036516435.1 Pontibacter sp. | reverse complement strand
AGAGGATGAGCAGGCTTAGGCCTTTGCTATAGTCAGCCTTATAGTTTTATAGTTGGCAAGACACTCCCAGGTCTGGAAGACACTGTGGGGGCTGTTACTATAGTCTAAGCTATAGTGCTATAGTTGCTGGCTCTTACTGTGTCCGGCTATAGTTTGGCCCTTTGGGCCAGTTGAGTTACAAACTCAACATCATAGTAAGACATGGGTTGC
Organism: Pontibacter sp.; assembly: GCA_036516435.1. Classification (GTDB taxonomy): domain Bacteria; phylum Bacteroidota; class Bacteroidia; order Cytophagales; family Hymenobacteraceae; genus Pontibacter. The sequence goes on along the minus strand of DATBUF010000078.1, from coordinate 1,441 downwards.
AAACCCGCGCCAGCAAACTAAATTATAGTTGAGAGTTATAGTGCTATAGTTGCTGCTGGTATAACCCACCCCTGCCCCTCCCGAGAGGGGACTTTTCTGACATTGCTACAGTGAAAGTTATAGTTTTATAGTTACAGTCCACGAGCGGACAGGTCGCGACCTGTCCCTACGGAACTACTACTACGAGAAAGGCGATGCAACTATAGCTACTCCAACTATAGACAAGCAGCTACTATCGAATTGATCACAGTCTTTGGGTTGAGCGCCTTGTAGATTTCTGGTGCCGCAGGCATTGTGAGGCACGAACAAAAGAAATGTACACCGCGCGATGCCCGAAGACGGGGCCTCCCGGCCCAGGAGGGAGCCAAGCTAACTATAAAACAAAGGGCATGTAAAGCTCCCAGGAATACAGAAATGCTATGAAACAATGGCTTTGGTCAAATCAGCAACTATAACCAACTATAGAACGATAGTTCAGCAGTGTGTCACTGCTGAACTATAAAAACGAAAAGCCGCTGGCTTTTGGCACAGCGGCTAATCTTCCTTTGGCTATTTCTTAAACCAATGCAGCTAAAACGCTAACATCAGTTGTATATTGTTCAATCTTTAAAATGGTGGCTCCTCGTCAAACTTAGAGCCCGGGAAACCTCCCCCACTGCTGCTTCCATCATTCATGCGACTGCCTAAGCGGATGGAACCAGGCGCCTCCGCATCGAAGGTACTGTTTGGCAAAGCATTAAAACTACCGAAACCATCTCCACCAAAGTCGCCATCTAAATTAGTAAACTTGGTGTACTTGCCAATAAACTTCAGCTGTACGTTCTCCAGCGAGCCGTTACGGTGTTTGGCGATAATTACCTCCCCCACACCGGCTGTCGGGTTGCCCATTTCGTCTTCAGTTATGCCGTAATATTCCGGGCGGTACAGGAAGCAAACCATGTCGGCATCCTGCTCAATCGAGCCCGATTCACGAAGGTCAGATAGCTGCGGGCGCTTATCGCCACCACGCGTTTCTACGGCACGACTGAGCTGCGACAACGCAATTACCGGAACATTAAGTTCCTTGGCCAGCATTTTAAGGGCCCGCGAGATAGACGCAATTTCCTGTTCACGGTTACCACCACCTTTGCCATCGGCGTTACCACTCATCAGCTGCAGGTAGTCAATAATGATCATCTGGATGTCGTACTGCGCTTTCAAGCGGCGGCATTTGGTACGGAGCTCACGGATGGAAAGGCCCGGTGTATCGTCAATAAAAATAGGGGCTTCGGTCAGCTTGGAGATTTTATGGTTCAGCTGCGCCCACTCGTATTCTTCCAGACTGCCTTTCTTGATCTTTTCAGAATCGAGCTCAGCTTCAGAAGAAATAAGACGGTTAACCAGCTGCAACGACGACATCTCGAGCGAGAAAATAGCAACCGGCTTTTTGAAATCAACTGCC
>DATBUF010000077.1:0-12085 GCA_036516435.1 Pontibacter sp. | reverse complement strand
ACTATAGAACAGCAGCGCATCCGACTTGGCACCATCCCGCCCGGCACGCCCGATCTCCTGGTAGTATCCTTCAATATTTTTAGGCAGGTTATAGTGCATAACCCACCGCACATTCGATTTGTCAATGCCCATCCCGAAGGCCACAGTAGCACATACGATCTGCACATCATCTTTCAAAAAATCTTCCTGCGCTTTGGCCCGTTGGTTTGCTCCCATGCCGGCATGATAGCAGGTAGCGCGGTATCCGTTTTTCTTCAGTTTATCGGTAATAGCCTCAGTGCCCTTGCGGCTGAGGCAGTAAATAATACCCGGCTGCCCCCGGTGCCTTTCCAGGAACTCCAGAATCTTGTTAAATCTGTCGCGGCCAGGTTTTACCATCAGGTTGATATTGGGCCTGTCGAACGACGAAATGAAGACTTGTGGCTGGCGCAGGCAAAGCTGCTCCTGAATATCTTTCTGCGTCAGTTTATCGGCAGTAGCCGTAAGCGCTACCATTGGTGTATCCGGGAACTGCTGTTTCAGGGCTTTGAGCTGGGTGTATTCCGGACGGAAGTCGTGCCCCCAGGCCGAGATACAGTGCGCTTCGTCTACGGCAAACAAGGAAATCTGCACCCGCTTCAGAAAAGACAGGAAACCGGCAGAAAGCAACTTTTCGGGAGACACATAAAGGAGTTTGAGTTCTCCGGCCAGGCAGGAGTTCTCTACGCGGTACTGTTCTTCTGCTGAAAGGGAGCTGTTGAGGTAAGCGGCCGGGATGCCGTTCTCCAGCAAGGCTTCTACCTGGTCCTTCATCAGGGCAATAAGCGGCGAGATCACCACGCATAAGCCAGGCATTACCACAGCCGGCACCTGGTAACATACCGATTTTCCGCCGCCTGTCGGCATCAGCACCACCACATCCTGCCGCTGCAAAATACAGGTGATGATCTGCTCCTGCATCGGCCTGAATTTATCGTACCCAAAGTATAGTTTTAACGCCTCGCGCGCTTCCCGTATCTCCGCCATAGTGTTCCTGTACTGCTCTCTTCTCTTTACCCAAAGTTACGGCTATTTTGCCTAACCCCGAAGCCCCGCTCCCGGTAAGTTGCTCAACTAACTGCACCCGCCCGCGTACTTTAATTCTATTGTAACCAAACCCATGAACTATGAAATCAGAGAAAACAAACAACCTGGAGCACGTGCTTATCAAATGCATCACCGCCTGCGAAACCTGTGCTACGCTGTGCCTGCAAGAGGAACATGTAAAAATGATGGCTCGCTGCATTATGCTGGACCGCGACTGTGCCGACATCTGTACACTCACTGCCCGTTTTGTAGCCCGTAACTCGGAACATGCCAAACACGTGATGCGCGAGTGCATTGAAATTTGCCGTGCCTGCGAAGCTGAGTGCCGCCAGCATAACCACGACCATTGCCAGAAGTGTGCCGATGCCTGCCGCGAATGTGCTGATGCTTGTGAGCAGTGGATGAATGGGTAAGTTTTTTAGGTGCAGCTTTATCTGCTGATTATATTAGTTATAGTTGGAGCTGTTGGCTTTGTGAACTATAGTTGCTGTTGTTTACTGAGAGTTATCGTTCTATAGTTGGCTGTAGTTGCCACTTGCCACAAGCCTGTTGTTTTATAGTCTCTTTTATTCCTGGGAGCTTTAGTTACCCTTTGTTTTATAGCTAGCTTGGCTCTCTCGGGCCGAGCGGCCCCGTCTTCGGGCATCGCGCTGCTGCCTTCTTGCTATCCTCCTGCGTCGGATTGCCTGCGCCACCGCAACAAGTCAAAGGCGCTCAACCCAAAGACTGTGATCATCTCGATAGTTGCTGAACTATAGTTGGAGCAGCTATAGTTGCATAGCCTTGCTCGTGGTAGTAGTTCCGTAGGGACAGGTCGCGACCTGTCCGCTCTTGGTCTGTAACTATAAAACAATGGCTGCAACTATAGTAAAGGCTGAAGTTTATTGCTGGCGCGGGTTTTCAACCCGTGTCTAACCATGATGTTGAGTTTGTAACTCAACTGGGCCGGAGGGCCAAACTATAGGCGGGCACAATAATAGGCTGTAACTATAAAACTATAACCGCAACTATAGCTAAGGCAGCAATTCCCCTCTCGGGAGGGGCAGGGGTGGGTTATGGCAAAAGCCTCATCTCCCATCTCACAAGTTTGCTCCAAAGGGGGCAGGTAAATGAACAAATAGCAGCAACTATAAAACTATAGCTCAAACTATAGCAAGAACTCAATCCAGAGAATCTGTTTAATCTCTCTAATCACTGGTCCAGATAAACTCAACCAAAAATACGTGGCCCTACTTCTTAGATTCTGAATCAGGAAGAGTAGAGAAACGCAGCAGGGCCGGATGTTTATCCGGCCCTGCTGCGTCTGAAGTAAGTACTGGTTCTCCTTAGAAAATAAAATCCAGGATGGCAGTGATGACGGCCATTACGATACCGAAAACGAGTGCTGTGAAAAAGCCGCTGACATCGAACCCGGCAATCAGGTAGTCTGCCAGCAGGATAATGATGGCATTGATGACCAGCAAAAACAGCCCAAGTGTAAGCACAGTAACCGGAATGGTGAGTATCACCAGTATTGGTCTGACGATAGCATTAAGTATAGCCAACACTAACGCAAGTATTAGTGCTGTCACAAACGTATCGATGTGTACGCCCGGCAGAATGTAAGAGGCCACTATGGCCGCAACACCTGTCAGTAAAAGTTTAACAATAAATCCCATAGTTATAGCGCTGTAAGTATATAGCAAAGGTATATTATTAAACTAAGTACGGCACTTCAACTATAAAGATTAAAAATCAGCTTTTAACTTGCCCTGCGATACGGCCATCCAGTTGCAGATTTTGTACAGCATGCGGGCTCCTACGTTGCCGTTCCATTCGGTATCGCCAGGCCCTACTTCGTTCAGGTCGCAGCCGATGATCTCGCGTCCGGATTTTACCAGTTGCTTGATCATGTATACGGCTTCCTCAAACTCTAACCCTCCTGGTACGGGTGTGCCGGTGCCGGGGCAAAGTTTCGGGTCGAGGGCATCAATATCGAAGCTCAGGTACACTTTCTGTGGCAGCTGTGCGATAATCTTTTTGCATTCCTTTTTCCAGCTGTCGCCGGCGTACAGGTTCTCTTTAATAACTGCGTCGTAGAACATGGCAATCCGGCCGTTAGACTGCTCTGCCATCTCTGCCTCTGACTGCGCCAAGTCGCGGATACCTACCTGCACCAGCTTCTTTACCTGCGGCAGCTGCAGTGCATTGTACATAATAGAGGCATGCGAATACTTGAATCCCTCGTAGGCAATGCGCAGGTCGGCGTGCGCATCCAGCTGCAGGATACCGAACTCTTCGTGCCGTTCAGCCATTGCATGGATCAGCCCCAGCGGGGTGCTGTGGTCTCCACCAACCAGGCAAACAGCTTTACCCTGGTCCATATAGTTCAGCGCTTTCTGCTTCAGCCATTGTAGCAGCTCCTCTCCTTTTGCATTTACCTCAGCAGGCACATCCTGCAATTCAGCATTATCGGCTTCCGGCTGACCTTCTTCGAGCCAGGTAATGTATTTCTCTGCTTTTTCACGGAGTTCATCACTTACGGCGTGCCACTCTTCCGAAATCTCTTCCATGGCAATTCCGGCTTTCCAGGCATCTTTTATAGCCGGCTCAAAAAGATCGATTTGCGGAGAAGCATCAAGTATAGCCTGTGGACCATTGGCGGTGCCGGCACTATAAGAGACCGTTACCTCCCAGGGCACAGGAATAACCACTACTTCGGCCTCCTCTACAGTAAAAGGCAATCCGAATAAACCGGCATTTACATCGCCAACCCCGCTAGGGTCGAAGTTGGCTATTTTTTCTGCTTTGCTGTTAGGCTGTTGGTTCTGCTGAGTACTCATCTGTTACCTGTCCGGGTTTAGAGTTTAACAATTCTTTTACAAAATTAGGAAGCGCAAAGGCAGCTTTGTGCACGTCTTCGTTGTAGTATTTCAGACCTTGTGTTACTGAGAAAGCAGCTGCGGCAGCAACATCAAAGTTCAGTGGGTGCGCATCGCCTTTAGACGAGTACGAGAAGCTCCAGGTACCTGTCGGGTAGGTTGGAATGGCTGCCAGGTAGCAATGTACTTTTTCAGCGCCGAAGATCTGCTTGTAGGTATCGTAAATCTCTACAAACACAGCGCTGTTAAAGCGTGGCGATTCGCTTTGCGTAATCATGATGCCGTCTTTTGTCAGGCAACGGTACACTTCGCTGTAGAATTCGGCCGTAAACAAGCCTTCGCCGGGGCCAACAGGGTCAGCTGAGTCAACTATAATCAGGTCGTAGTGCTCGTTTTCGCACTCTTTAATATACCTGATGCCGTCTTCAATCAGCAGGTTCAGGCGTGGGTTCTCGAATGCTACAGCAGTTTCCGGGAGGTGCAGTTTGCAGGCTTCTATTACCAGTTCGTCAATTTCTACCAGCGTAACTTCCTCCAGCTGCTCATAGCGCAGCAGTTCGCGTACGGTACCGCCATCGCCACCACCAATTACCAGCGCGCGTTTTGCTTTCGGGTTGCTGAACATCGGTACGTGCGTGATCATCTCATGATACACATATTCATCTTTCTGGGTGCACATTACCATACCGTCCAGGGTCAGGAGGTTGCCATACGCAAAGGTTTCGAACACTTCCACGCGCTGGTATGGTGAATCTTTTTTATAAAGCTGGTCGCCGGTATGCTTCAGCGACAGGGCAATGTTCTCATCACGCTCCGTAAACCAGACATCACGCGTTATGGACCCTGCTTTTTCCTCCGGCTTTGGCGATGCATCACGCAGGCTCTCCAGGTTAAAGTCCATTCGTTTGAGCAGGTCGAGCTGGCCGCGGCGGCATTCCATAGCAGAGCCGTGACTGGCTTTAAAGGCATCTTTCAGGTAGTTGTAGCTTACCCAAGGGTCTACCGAATCGCCGCAGGTAAAAAGATCGACGGCCGCATAACCGTACTCCGGCCAGGTATGAATCGCGAGGTGGCTTTCCTGAATTACAACCACACCAGAAACTCCGTATGGCGAAAAGTGATGAAAAGTACTGTTTATAACGGTGGCACCGGCAGTTTCGGCGGCTGCTACCATGCTGTTCTCGATATGAACTACATCGTTCATGAGTTCAGGTGAGCAGTTGTAAAATTCTACCAGGATGTGTCTTCCTAATGCGTTCATTAAATGGGTTTAGTATAGAGAAAAAATGATAATCCGGCAAAAAAACGAAAACTATGGCTATAATCAAAAGTAAAACAAACAGCACTGCCTGTAACCCTTCTGAATAACAGAAAGTTGCAATACAATAAAACTATAGGCTGAAAATGCTACTGTGGCAGGACAGGAAAGATACGTGGTGTTCCTGCTTTAAGCAGGCAGCTTGTGTGCAGCGTAACGGGTGCTCCGGTAAAAGGCTACCAGGCACTTCTATAGTTACACCCATCGGGGTATACACACACGGCAGCTATAGTGGGAGCTGCCAGAAAGGTAATTTCAGGTAGAGGGTATTGTTTAAACTATAGCGGTCTGTTTTTTTCAAGATCAAAAGTGCGAATTATCTCCAGTATTTTAAGGAAGGTGCCGGTATCAAAAAAGAGTAGCAACGGTAATTCTACACTCCTATAGTTGTGTGTAAACCTTGTAATAACAGTAAACACAAGTGGCTGAAACAGCGGGTGCTGCACCAGTATATCTTTCAGCGAATCGGCAATATGGCTTTTAGGTGCCTTGGGCGGCGAACCGTAAATATTGGCTTTTAGAATGTTAGCCAGCTGCGTTACCAGTGCGCCGGTAATAATATTGCTGATCTCGAGCAGCAGCGACTCCTGCATGGCGTTCACAGAACCTTTCTGTATCTCAACCATGTTCAGGCAAACTTCGGATAAGCGCTTTATGTGCTCATCTGAAAACAGCATGAGCGTGGCCCCGTTAAAGTCTCCTTTAATATCGGATTGTATAATAAAGTGCGTGCTCTCATATTTTGCTACCAATTGCAGCAATTCCTTTACTTCGATGAGCTGGATATCCGGCACCTTAAGCAGCACCTTATCTTTGGCTATAGTTGCAAAAGAGTCTGCTGCACGCGCCAGCCCTATATTAAGGATTTCCTTAATAACATCTCGTTCAAGTTCGGTTACGTGAGGTTCCGTTATATTGGTCATGCTACTATTAATATTACTCGGCCGCTATAGTTTGTCTTCTGCTGATGAAGTACCGCGTTACGGCGGGCACATCCAGCACCAGGCATACTTTACCCGATCCAAGTAAAGTTACACCTCCATACAGGTCTATGGCATCCAGCGGCTTGCTCAGCGGTTTTACCACAATGTCCTGCTGCCTGTATAGTTTGTCTACAATCAACCCCAGTTTCCTGTTGTTGTAAGATACAATAATTATGTTCTGCACCAGTCCCTTGAGTCTGGTTTTATCTCCCAGGTTCATGTCCTGCTCCTTCACATTCAGGAGCTCGTGCAAATACACCAGCGTTATAGTTTCGCCCAGCACATCGGCTACCAGTGCGCCGCCAATTTCATGCAGCTCACTTATTTCCATGGCTACTACCTGCTCAGTGTGTATCAGCGGGATGGCGTAAAAAATCTCGTCCACCTCAAAAAGCAGGGCACCTTTCACAGCAATAGAGGTTGGCAGCTGCAACGTAAACGTAGTGCCTTTCCCTTTGTGCGAATCCACCCGGATGCGCCCTCCTATAGAGTCTACGGCATTTTTTACTACATCGAGGCCTACACCCCTGCCCGAAAACTCCGTTACCTCTTTCGCCAACGAAAAGCCGGGTTCAAAAAGGTAAGAGAGCGCTTCAGAATCAGGGAGGTGCTCTACTGCGGCAGAAGATAGTAAGTTACGTTCTACAATCGCTCTGCGCACCTGCGTCAGGTCTATGCCTCTGCCATCATCCGACAGCTGAATCAGTACGTTTTCGCGATCGTTACGGGCTACCAGCGATAGCTTGCCTGTACGAGGCTTATTTTTACGCTCGCGCTGTTCAGGTTTCTCAATGCCATGCGTAATGGCATTTCGCACCAGGTGCAGCAACGAGTCGGTAATGATCTGCAGAATATTCCTGTCGATCTGGATGTCGTGTCCCGATAATGCCAGGTCCACATCTTTTTTCTCGGCAGTGGCAATGTCGCGCACAATACGCGGAAACTTGTTAAAAAGCGACCCTATACTTACCAGGCGCGCATCCATGATGCTGTACTGCAGGTCTTCGGTAATGCGGTTCAGGTGGGAGCTTACCACTTTCAGCTCATCGTTCTCCAGCTCGCGGCTGATTGAGAGAATACGGTCCCGGTCAATTACCAGCTCTCCTACCAGGTTCAGCAGGTGGTCCAGCTTTTTGATCTGGATGTACACCAACTCTGAGAGCGACAGATTTTTAGATGTATTATAGCGTTGTACCTTTGCCAGTTCTATCGTGCTGTCCGAGAGGTTGTCAACTATAATATCGAGGTTGCGGAGCAGAACAGGATCCGGGTCGCCGTAGTTTTCGTTATCGATGTTGTGGATGAGTTCACCCAGCAAGTCGATGCCCTCAAACAATACGGTTACGACCTCATCGCTGAAGTTAAGCTCTTTGTTGCGGATAAGGCTGAAAGCAGTCTCCAGTTTGTGCGAGATATCAGAAATTTTCAGGTACCCGATGGCCTTGGCATTTGCCTTCAGGTTGTGCAGCAAACGGAATATCTCCGCCAGGATCTGATCGTCCTGCGGTCTTTTTTCCAGGTCGCTGATGTGCCTGTTTAAGGCATCAAAATACTCCAGCGCCTCTGCTATAAATATTTCTTTATATTCCTGCTCTCTTGATTTCATAAAATATCGCCAGATAAACTGACGGTGCTTTGACTCGCCACATAACGGTTAATGAAATGTGGTATTTCTGACAACGGCAGCACATGGTGCGATAAACCACTGTCGATCACAGATTTCGCCATTCCGAAAATTGCCGAAGAGGCTTTGTCCTGTGCAATTACTGTTCCACCCCGCTTGTGGATGGTGGTTGCGCCGATGGTGCCATCCCTGCCCATTCCGGTCAGGATAACACCAAGCACATTTTTAATACTACTATTTGCCACTGACTGCATCAGCAGATCAATAGACGGGCGGTCGAAATCCGGAACTACGTCTTCTGCAAAGCTGATCTTATAGTTTGCATTGCTACCTACTACCGGCTGTATAACCATGTTGCGCCCACCCGGTGCCACAATCAGTTTTCCTGGTTTTAACAGGAGCCCTGTTTTTCCTTCTTTTACAGTAAGTCTGGTGTGCTTCTGCAGCCGCTGGACCAATTTGCCTGTAAAACCAGCCGGCAGGTGTACGGCCACCAGTACGGTGGCTTTCAGTTCAGCTGTAAGGCACTTCACAATCTCTCCTATAGCCTGCGTACCTCCCGTAGAGCCTCCTACCACCACTACCGTATCTACCAGGGGCTGTGGCCTTGGAGCGACTCTGGTAGCCAGCGTTTCAACTTCGTTTTGCAGGTACGTGAGCCGCTGCTGTACATCCCAGTTCACGGTATCCTGTACTGCCCGGATTTTGTAAACAAGCTCACCGGCTACACTTCTGTAATCAGGATACCTTTTGTTTCCCGGTTTCAGAATGATGGCATAAACGCCGAGCGCTGTTGCCTCTTTCACCAATTCCAGTGTCAGCTGTTCCCGTTTCACTAAAAGTATAACCGGTACAGGCACTTCACTGAAAACCTGTTTTAGTACCAGCAGCTCCTTGTTGCCCGGCAGGTCATAGTTCAGCAGGAGCACATCAGGCGCCTGCTCTCTGGCAGCACGCATCAAGGCTTCTTTGTCGGCAACAACACCAAGTACATCAAAGTCGGGCTCTCCCTCCAGTATGGTTTCCAATACCAGCCGCGAATGACTGAGCTGGTCTGCTACCAACACGTTAATCTTCCCTGCTGCAGTCAGCATAAACTATAAGGTACTAAAATGGTAAGCTGCGGAGTGGTTATTCCTCTTCTTTCAGAGCCTGGCTCACTACTTCCAGCACTTTTTCTTCAGAAAACGGCTTTACAATGTAAGAGAGTGCCCCATACTCCATGGCCTCGTTCACGATCACTTCCTGCCCTACGGCACTTACAATCACTACTTTCATATCCGGCTGCTCAGCCTTAATGCCTTTCAGCACATCCAGGCCGGTATTATCAGGCAGGATCACATCCAGCGTAATCAGGTCAGGTTTGGTTTCCTTGGCCAGTTCAAGGGCGGTCTGCCCGTTGGGTGCCTCACCCACTACATTATAGCCGGCATCTGTCAGCATGTTCTTCAACATGGTACGCATGTAGAAGGAGTCATCTACAATCAGTATTCTCTTCATAGGGTATGTTTTGCTTATAGTTAGTTTGATAACTGCCTGATCTCATCACCAGATAAGATCTTATACATATCCAGCACGATGATCAGCCGGTTATCTACTTTAGCAATTCCTTCAATATAATTTTCCTGCACGGCAACATCCTGCAAAAAGGCCGGTGTCTTGTCCATTTTAGAAACGGCAACATTCAGGGACTGTGGCACTTCTTTTACGACTACCCCAATGCTGTATTCTTTAGCCTCAATCACCAGCGTGTAGGTCAGTTGGTTCTCAGCAACAGGGGCTTCGGGTCTTAAGCCAAAGCGCTCTTCCAGGTCCATGACAGCGATAATATCGCCCCGGATGTTCGCTACTCCCTTCACAAAGTCAGGGGTGCGGGGCATGCGCGTAATACCTGGCGTTACTGTAACCTCCTTTACCTGCTCTATTCTGATGCCATAGTATTCGGCACCGAGCTTAAAAACGATCAGGTGCAGGAGCGGCTCATTTGCTTTCGCTTTTGCCGCATCCTCCTGTCCGTTGCCAGAGGCAGGCAGTCCTTCCTCTGCAGGTGGTGTCAGGGCCTGTGTTTTATCTTTTTTTGTTGGCATTTTAATTCTGATTGCTGGTACCCGATCTGTTTATTCTGCCTGTTGCCTGCGTTCTGGCAGGTGTGCGCTTTACAGAACCATTGCCAGACGGGATAGAAGTCAGCCTTCTTGGCTTTGCCTGATTAAAAATGATGTTGCCATCAATCAGCTTAAAGGCAGAGATACTGATCTGCAGATCTGCGGCAATGTCGTTCAGGTTCTGCGACGAAGAAGTAAGCTCCTGCATCGAAGTGGAAAGCTGCTTGGCTGTGCTGGCTACCTGCTGCGTACCGGAAGCAGTCTGCTCGGCAATGGCAACCACTTCTTCCACATACTTCACCACATCTCCGATAGATGATTTCTGAACCTCAGTAGCTGTCAGGATGTCCTGTGCTGTGCGAAGCGTCTCACCGCTGGAAGCAGCAATGTTCTTAAAGGCACTGGATGCTTCAAATGTGGCATTCTTCCCTTTTAATACACGGCCTTCCATCGTCGAGATCGCTGTGGCTGCAGAAGCTGTATCTTTCTTCACATCATCTACAAGTGTGGCAATTTCGCTTGCAGATTTACGGGAACCTTCCGCCAGCTTACGGATCTCTTCGGCAACTACAGCGAAACCACGTCCTGCCTCCCCTGCTCTGGCCGCCTCAATGGCAGCGTTCAGGGCCAGCAAGTTAGTTTGTGCAGCAATATCCGTGATTACCCCAAGCGACTTGGATATTTCCTGCGAGCGGGTGCTCAGTACTTCAATGGTTTTAGCAGTTAGGGCAGCAGAGCTGGAGATCTCTTCCATGTTCTTCACCACTTCCGCTACTGTCTTCAGACCAATCTGAGAGCTTTCCTCACCCAGCAAAGCAGTTTTGTTCACTACTTCAGCACGGTTGGCAGTCTCTTTTGTACCTTTCATGATCTCCTCGATCAGTTTAAAGGCCTGGTCTGTTTTAAGGGCCTGGTTCTGAGCACCTTCTGCCATCTGCTGCATAGCTAATGCCACATCCAGCGTTACCTTGTTCATGTCCAGCCCTTTGGCAGCCATTTCTTCCGAAGAAGAACCTACCACCAGCGACGAATCGTTGATCTCACCAAGGAGGGTATTCAGGTTATCTACGGCAAGGTTCAGCGCATTTGCCATTTCCTGAATATCACCGGCAGTTTGTATTTCTGCTTTCTGGGTCAGGTCACCTTCGGAGATGGCACGTACTACACGCGAAACTTCGAGTACCGGCGTAACGATAGACTCTAACAGATCATTAAGTGTATCTACCAGTTCTTTCCAACTGCCACCTACTCCCAGCACTGTAGCGCGCTCTGTCAGTTTGCCTTCCACACCTGCTACTCTGGCCACACGGCTTACTTCACCGGCCAGCCTGTTCAGGTCTACCACCATCGTGTTAATGGTTTCGGCCAGGTCAGCCACTTCACCCCGCGCTTCCAGGCTCAGTTTCTGTGTCAGGTCACCCTTCGATACGGCTGTTACTACCTTCACAATGCCTCGCACCTGTGTTGTCAGGTTGCTGGCCATGGTATTTACGTTATCGGTCAGTTCTTTCCAGGTACCACCTACGTTCGGCACATTTGCCTGACCGCCCAGCTTACCTTCAGTACCTACTTCCAGCGCCACACGGGTTACCTCCCCTGCAAAGATGTTCAGCGAGTCCACCATCTGGTTGATGTTCTCTTTCAACAGGAGCATTTCTCCTTTAACATCCACTGTAATTTTCTGGGTCAGGTCGCCTTTGGCTACCGCCGTAGAAACGTTGGCAATGTCACGCACCTGCAGCGTCAGGTTGGCAGCCATGGTATTCACATGATCGGTCAAGTCTTTCCATACACCGGCCACATTCGGAACTATAGCTTGTCCGCCCAGTTTACCCTCGGTACCTACTTCACGTGCCACACGGGTTACTTCATCGGCAAAGATGTTGAGCGAGTCCACCATCTGGTTCAGGTTACCTTTCAGGTCGGCAAGTTCGCCTTTCACGTTTACCGTGATCTTCTGGCTCAGGTCACCTTTCGCCACTGCGGTAGCTACGTTGGCAATGTCGCGTACCTGGGAGGTCAGGTTGGAGGCCATGTAGTTCACGTTGTCGGTCAGGTCTTTCCATACACCAGCCACGTTCGGAACTATAGCTTGTCCGCCCAGTATACCTTCGGTGCCCACCTCACGT
>DATBUF010000076.1:0-5251 GCA_036516435.1 Pontibacter sp. | reverse complement strand
GCCTTTGACTTGTTGCGGTGCCGCAGGCAATCCGACGCAGGAGGATAGCAAGAAGGCAGCAGCGCGATGCCCAAAGACGGGGCCGCTCGGCCCGAGAGAGCCAAGTGAACTATAAAACAAAGGGTAAGTAAAGCTCCCAGGAATACACCAGGCTATAGAACAACAGGCAAGTGGCAACTATAGCCAACTATAGAACTATAATTAATCAAAAAAAGAAGGCCGGTGCAACTCCATGCACCGGCCTTCTCTACATCCAAAGCTATACTTCCTAGCCTTCTTTCAAAGTAATCTTACGCTCAACAGTATTGTATGGGCCAGGCAGCACGTTGCCGCTGTTATCCAACAACTCCAGTTTTATAGTTGATTCGCCCATTGGCAGACCTTCGATAATGTATGGCAACCAGCGATCCAGCATAAAGTCAGTACCGTTTATAGTAGCACGTACCTTGTTACCGGTTGCGCTCAGATCCGTATTTACCAGGTAAAAGTCCAGCATAATCTTTTCGGTATCTGCTCCCACATACTCGCCCTTCGGACGGCTATAGAACATATGCGGCGCTTTCAGGTCGAAGTTGATACGCTCAGCTGGTCTGCCTGCTGTAACTATACGCAGGTCGTAAGCACCTTTGTGCTTCAGGCTCTCGTGGTAAGACCGCGACAGGAACGACAAAATCACGTGATCGCCCTCCGTAAGCTCTTTTGTAAACGTAGTCTCGTAATGTGCCGTATAGGGTTCATTATCAACTATGTTATGAATGTGTTGCCCCTGATGCGAATTTGCCAGATGCTCTGCATTAGAGTGTGGCGTCATGCGGGTTAGCTGGAAGTTAGACAGGCTATAGTTAAACTCTACCGGACCAGCCTCTACCAGACCACCTGCTGGCGGTGTGTTCAGGCGCAGCGCCGATTCAGGGTACTGCTGTGAGTCGTCGAAGGCATACACACGCAGGCCATTCTTGCTCATAACTGCTCCTGCAGGTGTTGGGCCAGACGTAGCAGTAGTAGCAACTGGCACTTGTGTTTCAGCATCCTGGGTCTGGCGCGCGGTGTCGCATGCCGAGAAGCCCAGCAACAGGGCGACTGCCAGGCCAAAATAGGTTTTTTTCATCTGTTAGGAATTAGGTTAGCAAATTGAGCTAAGATAGTGAATTTATTTTTTTCGTATATTGCGAACTACGTGAACAACACAAAAAAGTATACAGCAAAATAATATGAGTGAAATTTTGTTTGACGAAATTCCGTCTTTGGATCTGGCGGATTTTACGTCTGGTGATGCTGAAAGAAGGGCTCGATTTGTGAAAAAGTTGGGCGATGCGTACCAAAATATCGGATTTATTGCCCTCCGTAACCATGGCCTCAGCGATGAGCTGACTGAAAGGCTGTATGCTGCTACAAAAAAATTCTTTGCCCTGCCTGATACTGAAAAGCAGAAATATGAAGTACCAGGCTTAGCCGGACAGCGTGGCTATGTGGGCAAATTCAAAGAAAAAGCAAAAGGCTTTAACACCGGCGACTTAAAAGAGTTTTACCACGTTGGCCAGGAGCTGAGCGACATTCCGGACAATGACCCGATCAAGGCTGAGTACCCGGAAAACATCTTCCCGACAGAAGTACCCGAGTTTAAAGAAGTAACCTTAGAGGCTTACCGCAAACTGGAAGCTGCCGGCAAGCAGGTACTGCGTGCTATTGCGATTCACCTGGGCCTGGAGGAAAACTACTTTGATGAGAAAGTGAAATATGGCAACAGCATTCTGCGCCCTATCCATTACTTCCCGATCGAGAACCCGGACAGTGTGCCGGCTGATGCTGTACGTGCTGCCGAGCACGGCGACATTAACCTGATCACGTTGCTGATGGGTGCCAGCGCTGATGGCCTGCAGGTACTACGCCGCGATGGCCAGTGGATTCCGATTACAGCCCTGCCGGAGCAGGTAGTAGTAAACGTAGGTGATATGCTGGCAAGGCTTACCAACAACAAGCTGAAGTCTACCATACACCGTGTCGTGAACCCGCCACGCGAGCTGATGAACACCTCACGTTTCTCTATCCCGTTCTTTATGCACCCACGTTCTGAAATGGACCTAACGTGCCTGGAGAGCTGCATAGATGAGCAAAACCCGAAAGCTTACCCGGATGCCACAGCAGGCGAGTACCTGGATGAGCGCCTGATCGAACTTGGGCTTAAGAAAGCATAAGTATAAGTAATATGGAATATTTAAGAGAGAGATAGTTACAAGCTGTCTCTCTTTTTCTATTTTTACCCGTTATGAGCCTGCGCTACTACATCTTCCTGAAGGACGTTCTGGTACTTGCCCTTACCGCATTTGGTGGGCCGCAGGCGCATATCGCCCTGATGTTTAAGCTGCTGGTAGAAAAACGGCGCTACCTTACCGAACAGGAACTGATCGAGTTAAACGCACTTTGCCAGATACTGCCGGGCCCTACCTCTACCCAAACTATAACGGCTATCGGCTTCCGGATTGGCGGGCCTAACCTGGCTTACCTGACCCTGCTCGTCTGGATTACACCGGCAGCCACCATTATGGCGTTGGCAGCTTTGGTTATATCCTACCTACAGGAGAACAATATTCCGCTGCACTTCCTCCGGATTGTACAACCCATGGCGGTGGGCTTTGTGGCGTTTGCAGCCTGGAAAATCAGTGTAAAGGTAGTGAACACCAAAGTGGCTATTATGCTGATGGTTGTCTCGGCGGTTCTGTCCTATTTTTTCCGGTCGCCGTGGGTGTACCCGCTGCTGCTGATTGCCGGAGGCGCTGTAACAGCCCTACGTTTCCGCCAACACCCCCAGGAGAAAGACAAGCGGCTGCACATACAATGGGCCAACTTTATACTTTATGTAGCGGTGTTTATAGTTGCTGCGGCATTGGGTGGGGCTACCTCCTCGTTACCTGTCAGGCTGTTCGAGAACTTTTACCGTAACGGCAGCATGGTGTTTGGCGGCGGGCAGGTACTTATTCCGCTGATGTACACAGAATTTGTGGAGTTTAAAAGCTATCTCACCGGCGACGAGTTTCTGTCGGGCTACGCCATTGCGCAGGCGCTGCCGGGGCCTACGTTCTCCTTTACCTCGTTTGTAGGCAACCTGGCCATGCGCGAGTATGGCATAGCCGGGCAGTTTTTAGGTTCGTTTGTAGCTACAGTAGGCATCTTTTTACCGGGCACTTTCCTGATCTTCTTCGTGATTCGCTTTTGGGAAGAGCTCAAGAAGTACAGAGTAGTACGAGCATCCCTGGAGGGTATAAGCGCTGTGAGTTCCGGCATGGTAGTAGCCGCTGCCATTATGCTCTACCACCCAATCGACAACACGCTGCTTAACTTCGGTATAGTGGTAGCCACCTTCGCGCTGCTGCTCTTCACGCGCATTCCGGCGCCTGTGCTTATCCTCACCGGGTTGTTGTTGGGGTTTGTGTTGTAGAGTAGAGGTAGATTGCGATGCTACAACTACAAAATACTTCCTGAAGGTGAATCAGGTATTGCTTGAGAGAAGCATCATCTTCGTAGCCCATTTTCTGAGGAACTCTTTTTTGTTCCAGCCGGTCACTTTCCGGATCGCGCTATAGGTTTCCTCCACATTACGGCTCGGGAGTTTCAGAAATGCTGCCACGCCTTTATCTCCAGTATATTCATGAAGCAGGTCGAAGATAATCGCCGCAAACGGATAGCAGTTGATGGGGCATTGCCAGGCCCACTCAAAACTGGCGCCCCGGTTGCTCCTGTACTCGCTGGCATACTGCCTCGCAAGTTCATCATAACTCTTACCCATAGAGCCCCCAAGCCAGGTGGCAAAACCTTCCTCTATTATACCACCTCTTTCAGGATGGTTATTACTAAACTGGTGGACTAGCTCATGCGGGTAGTAAACTGTGCCGTTGCCGCTAATTATGATGTTCTCTATAGTTTTACCGTAAGCGAAGCCATAAATATAATGGTCGTAGCCCAATAGCCTTCCCACCTCATGCACACCATCCGCCACATAGTATGCAACTTTCTGAGTTGGTGGTGTAAAATTAAAGCGCTTTATGATGGTGTCGCAGAAACTGTTTGACAGTGCCGCTAAAGTATCGGAGTAATACTTGCTGCGACTGAAATGAAAATCTATATACTTGGTACTTATCGTCTTCCAATCCTCGGTATCGTAGGTAATGGCATTTGCCAACTTCCAGTCCTCGCCTTCTTTTACAGCATAGTACCGGTGTATCAAGATCGGATTAAACTTCTGCCAGGCCACATCTGCTTTGGCACTATAGAGCATGGCCTGAATCAGGTATACACTGTCACGCTTTTCAACCTTCAGTAGATGGGGTGTAAAGGAATTGTAAAGCGACTTTGCACTCCATCCGCCTTCCTGAAAAATGGAATTTCGGGTAAAATCAAAGTCTCTATACTTCTGCTTCTCCGCCTCGTTCCAGTAGGGGTTATCATACAAAGAATCCGGGTGAGACTCTAAGTAGTTCTTGTAAAGAGTAATAATTGGTTTTATTTCCGGCTGCTGCACCGAATCCGCCCAGAATCCCAATTGCAGCTCGACGGTGTACTTCTGGGCATAAGTTATAGTGCTCCAAGCAGTCAGCAGGGTTATCAGCAGTAAGATTCTTTTCATATGTCTTTTTGCACTATAGTTTTTTCTTGCTTATTGCCTGCTACGCTCCGGTGCCAGCCAGCAAATGGTACTTTCGGATATAGTCTGTCAGGTACTTTTCTACTCTGCTTTCTTTTATTTTCATTACGGCGGCAAAGTTTTTGATCAGCGACTCATACGTATTTTCACTCTCCTCCAGCTTCTGAAAGCCTTTTACGCCCAGCTTGTCATGCACCAGCTGGTATACCACAGCCGCTGCTACATAGCGCGGGCTCTGGCTCGTAGTGTACCTGAATTTGTTCTCATATAGGTCTTTGAAAGTAACATGCGGATGATTCTCATAAATATCCCTCGATACCTCTTCAAGTGTTTGCTGATATGGCACTTGCCCATTTACTCCGCCGAAATACGTAGCGATACTTTCTGCTAAATCTACTACCATTAAATATATAAATAAAAGAATCTATATATTCTCTTCAAACTATACCCCACAAAAAAGGCCGCTCATCAGGCAGCCTTTCTATAGTTTAGCATTTCTCTTTGAGCATTCTCAGCAGGTAGTCCCCGTAGCCGCTTTTGCGTAGGGGTTCTGCCGCTGCCCTGAGTTCTTCATCGGAGATAAAGCCCATGCGCCAGGCCACTTCTTCTATG
>DATBUF010000075.1:0-3727 GCA_036516435.1 Pontibacter sp. | reverse complement strand
TACGCTCAAGCTGCCCGCCCCTGCATTTTACACCCCTGTAGTCCCCTCAAGGGGACAGTTCCTTAAAACCAGAGCCCATTCCAGGAAAGTTATGGGACAGGATAAGGTTTGCAACCCGTGTCTAACTATGATGTTGAGTTTGTAACTCGACTGGACCACAGGGCCAAACGATAGCTGGCTACAGTAGAAGGCTGTAACTATAGAACTACGGCCTCAACTATAGCAACAGCAGCAATTCCCCTCCCGGGAGGGGTGGGGGTGGGTTATCAGTAACTATAGAACTATAGCAGCGGCCGTAGCAATGCGGACCAGGAATTCCGTAGCAGAGAGGTTTCGGACGTAGATGTCCGAAACAGCAGAAGAGGAGCAACTATAAAACTATAGCTGAAATCGCAGCGGCACTCCCCAATCCCGGTTCAAACATCAAAAAGTGTAAAAACATGCCTGAAGTTCTGAGGCTATAGTTCCAGGGTAAACTGGTAACCCTCCTGGAGACGGTCGTGCTGGTAGAGCAGGGAGCTGACCGAGATGCCGAGCAGGCGCACAGGGTAGAGTGGTAACTGCGGGGTACGTAACAGGTCGCGGGCTACGGTAAACAGGGCGTCTGCTGAGCTGAACTCACTCAGGAAAGTTTTACTGCGCGTATTCAGGGTAAAATCGAAATATTTTATCTTGAGCGTGATGGTTTTGGCAGTAGCTTTTAGCCTATCCATGTCGTGTGCCACCTCTTGTGCCAGGTGCTGCAGTTGCGCGAGCATGGCCTCTTCTTCCGTGAGGTCGGTGTCAAATGTGCGCTCAGAGCCTATGGATTTCCGGATGCGGTGGGGTTGCACCTCGCGGTCGTCCTGGGCGCGGGCAATGCGGTAGTAGTAGCGGCCTACTTTCCCAAAATGGCGCACAAGTTCTTCTTCAGACCGTTCCCGCAGGTCAGCACCCGTCAGAATACCCATGCTCTGCATCCGGGTAGCTGTTACTTTCCCGATCCCGTAAAATTTCCCGATCTCCAGGCCGGCTACAATTTCCTCAGCCTTTTCAGGAGGAATGAGGGTGAAGCCGTTTGGCTTGTTCATGTCCGAAGCAATTTTAGCCAGGAACTTATTATAGGACACACCCGCCGAAGCCGTCAGGCCGGTCTCTTCAAAAATGCGCTGCCGGATCTGGTTGGCAATGATAGTAGCTGATGGCATTCCGATCTTGTTCTCGGTCACATCCAGGTAAGCTTCGTCTAGAGAGAGCGGCTCTACCAGGTCGGTGTAACTATAGAAAATCTCCCGGATTTGCCGCGACACGGCGCTGTAAACATCAAAGCGCGCTTTTACGAAAATGAGGTGCGGACAACGCTGTGCGGCAATTTTGGAAGCAAGTGCCGAGTGCACCCCATATTTACGGGCCTCGTAACTGGCAGCTGCCACCACACCACGCGCCCGTGAGCCACCCACCGCCACCGGCTTGCCGCGCAACTCGGGGTTGTCGCGCTGCTCCACCGATGCGAAAAAGGCGTCCATATCAATATGAATAATCTTGCGGACAGGCTGGTTCAAACTATAAACTATAACAGGTGCAGAAAGTACAAATTTAGTAATTACCTGCCTATAATACTGCTTATCAGCAGCAAACAGTAGCTGGTTTAGCTGAAAAGGCATTCAGGCTTTAAAACGTTTTTAGCTGGCTGGATATCCTTACCTACTTTCGGGTATTATCACTCCTGATTATAACATTATCTATAGTATACAGTAAAATATAAAGTATGCATTGCCCCGCTTACCGGCTCCTGAATACAGGCTTCTGAGCCGAATACGTGCTAATACAAGCTCTTTTTTACAACCGCTTTTCTAACTGCTATGAAACAACTTTTACTTACCGGAAATTACTTCTCTCCAAGGCTCCTGCTGCTCATAATGCCAACCGCTACCTGCAGGCTACGCTGGCTTGGTGCTGTTTTACTTACCCTCTTTTTATACAGCAATGCCCTGCCTGCTGCTGCCCAGCTTACAGAGGTCTGGCGCACTCCGCCTTACAAGCATAGTTCGGGTGCGGGTGCCGGGTTTGTGCAGCAGGAAGTCGACAGGGCTGGGAATCTGGTTGTACTGGGCTCCGAGCTGACACTTTATAAATACGATGCCACAGGGCGGCAACTATGGTCTGTGAGGTACGATGCCGGTGCAAATGTCAGCAGGACGTGGTCTGAGGGTTTGTGGGTAGATAAAGCCGGCAACAGCTATGTGCTGGGGGAATGGTTTACCACTTCATCAGTGTATGAAAACATACTGCTTAAATATAGTGCTGGCGGAGAGTTGCTCTGGAGCAAGGTGTATACGGGCACGTCGGGTACTATGGAAAGTGTTCAAACCCTGACACTCGATGCACAGGATAATGTTTACCTGACAGGTGAACTGAGGGAGGGAAACACTTCCATTATGGTAACGCAAAAGCTCTCTGGTACGGGTACCGTTTTGTGGACCAGTAAAGCGGAAGGCCTTCAGAGTGGCCAGGTAATAGCTGCTGACAACAAGGGGAGTGTGTTTGTGCTTACGTCCGGCCGTACTATAGTTACTGGCATCGAGACTACAGCGCTGCTGAAGTACGATGCTGCAACAGGCGTAGAACTGCTACGAAAAGCTTATAGTACGCCCGGGTCTCCGGATTATAGTGAGTCTCCTAAAAAGCTTTTGTTCACAGCAGGAGGGGAGATGTATGCTATAATCGGTACTACAAAGGGTAATGATGAGGTGCTTAATGTGCTTCTTTACAAGCTAGCTGCAGACGGTACGCTGCTCTTTAAGGAGCAGGTAGGCGAGACACTCCAGGCCGTTTTCTATGATGTAGTGCTTACCACAACCGACGAGTTAATTTTCCTGTGCCGTCTGCACGAATACCGCCGACCTACCTGGGACCATTTCATGGTGAAGGTGAATGCCAGCGGAAAGCAGGTCTGGCTCCATAAGTTTAACGTGTACGAAGCGGAAAACATGGTCAGGTATTTTGCCCCGTCACGGAATGGCCTTGCCGTAAAGGCAGATGGCAGTATTGTGATAGCTGGCAGCTACTCGCGTTTCAGGATTCCGCCGACCCCTGCTTCTTCAGAAGTATATACCGAGTATCCGAAGTTTATACTGGCAACTTTCAGCAAAGACGGGGAAGAAACCTGGCGGCAGGTACTGGACCTGAATACGTCAAGGGAAGGGAACTCGGGCGTAGATTTTATAGATGGCAGGAGTTTGTACTTTACAGGCTCAACCAGGAATACGGCAGATCTTAGTACCCCGGTAAACCTCGTAACCATGAAGTTTACAGATTGCGCAGGTTTTACGGCCAGCGCCGGTGCTGATAAGGAAATTTGTAAAGGCGGCAACGTACAGTTACAGGCTAGCGGGGGCACCACCTATTCCTGGGCTCCGGCTGCCGGCTTATCAGCTACAAACATCGCCAACCCCGTAGCATCGCCAGCCGAAACTACAACATACACCGTTACAGTAACCAATGCAGACGGCTGCACCGATACCGATCAGGTGGTAGTGAAAGTAACCGCTGCACCGACAGTTACAATAACCCCGGGCGGCCCGACTACTTTCTGCGAAGGCGGTTTTGTAACGCTTTCGGTTAGTGCGGGTTCAGCGTCTACTTACCAGTGGCTTCAGGACGGGAGCCCGATCAACCAGGCAACCAGCAGTAGTTTCACCACACATGCAGGCGGTAACTTCAGTGTGCGTGTTACCGGAAGCGGCGG
>DATBUF010000074.1:0-4540 GCA_036516435.1 Pontibacter sp. | reverse complement strand
TGGCATATAGATCTTATGAATCAGGATGGTCCCTTAAAGGCTACTACAGGCGAACAACCCTTATCGCTTCAAGAGCGGATACAGCTCAAAATAGCCACTATAGATGCCATTGCTGACGATCTGCCAGCTGCTGTGATCATTCATAATCTGCAGAAAGGTATGGCGGTGGAGTACATGTCTCCGTGGGGTGCCAGGCAGTTAGGGTTCACGCTGGATGATATCAGGAACCTGGGAGAGGGGTATCATACCAAATTTTTTAACCCCGAAGATTTACCCAATTACCTGGAAAAGGCAGCCAGCCTGCTGGAGCAAAATAACAGCGAGGGTATCATATCGCTTTTTCAGC
This sequence comes from Pontibacter sp., assembly GCA_036516435.1. Taxonomy (GTDB): domain Bacteria; phylum Bacteroidota; class Bacteroidia; order Cytophagales; family Hymenobacteraceae; genus Pontibacter. Next base: position 4,194 of record DATBUF010000074.1, on the reverse strand, counting down.
AGGTGCGGGCCTCCGAGAACCACCCTTGGAAGTGGTACCTGACAACTATAAAATTGCTGATGTGGGATGATGAAGGTAAACCGTTGCTCAGTATCGGGCTAGCCCTTCCGGTAGACCCACTCCACCATGTTACTTCCAAAGTTTCGCGGTTACTGGAGGAAAACAATTTCCTGCGGATGAACTATAGCCGGTTCAGTAAGCTGTCGGTGCGTGAGCAGGAAGTACTGCGGCACATAGCCTTGGGCAAGTCTGCCTCCGAAAGTGCCGATGAACTCTGTATTTCCGTAACAACTGTAGAAACACATCGCCGGAATATCAAAAACAAGCTCAGCACCAATTCTTTTTTTGAACTATCGCAGTTTGCGCGGGCCTTCGACCTGATCTGACAGGCAGCCTTAACAAACTCCAGAGCAGCTAGCTGTGTTTCAGCTGATGATTGCCTCGCGGTAAGCCCAGTTAATAAGTTGGTACGGACTCACGAAGCCCTGCTTGTGCAACATGTTTCGTACGTAGTGTTTTACCCTTGCTTCCGGTACCTTCAGCTTCCGGCTTATACTGTCATCAGAATGGCCTTCGGCCAGCAGTTCTATAATTTTTCGTTCGCGTTCGCTTAAAAGTCGTACATGTCTATCCATCCGTAAAGCAGTAAAGTTGAACATAACCTGCTGCCGGAACTATCCTATTTTCCAGCTCAACACAAGATGCCTGTAAATAGGACAAAATGCAATACCCACTTTTGATGATTTTTAACTCGAACTGCTTGTTATATAGTAGCTTAGGTGCTGAACGGTGTGCCTGGTCCAGCGCTGCTCCGGCTTAGTTGTTTTCCGGAACCGGTAAGGAGGGCAGGCGGTAGTGGGGTAGGTTCGGTGTCAGCCAACGCAGGGCTTCTTCGTGGGTCTCAAAGAGCTCGAGCTGCTTTGTTCTGCCAAAAATACGGTAGGCCTTCTCGCGGAGTGAACGCAGTACAGCAAAGTGCGGAGACGTTGGCGGGGCTACTACAGCCAGCTGTTTTAGCGGACTCTGTATCAGTAATAAGCCAAACTCCTCGGTTGTCCACCTTAGTACATCTGCCGTACGCGGCTGCAGTGGCGTGCTATCCTGCAGCCATAGTTGAATGTTGTGGGTTACAAGCAGGTGGTGTACTCTGTCCAGGCCTGCCTTGTATTCTGTCGTATTCACATCCCGAAGCCACCTGCAGTAGAGTAGCTTTTTATGACTATCAATCCGAAATTCAATAAAATCGGTAATTGCATTCATGGTTCTGATACTATAGGGAAACAGAATTACGCTCCGGAAGAAAGCTGTGCCTGCACAGCCGCGGCATGAGTGGTAAAGATGGTGAAATTGTACCAAAATTGCAATACAAGGTTCTGGTAGTCAGGATTTATTACTTCATATCTAGACACTATTGGGAGGAGAATAGGTGAAAATGTAGTGGGAGGGAAGAGGGGTTTAAAGGTAATGGTGCCAGCTTGCCTGCTACGATACTATACAAAGAAGCCCCGGTTTGTAGAGCCGGGGCTTCGGTTTTGCTGCTTGTTTGTGCAGCAGAAAACTAGCTAAAGTTGGTGCAACTGCTATTTATCGTGCTTGTCGTGTCCTTCTACTTTTACCACTTTGTTATATAAGCCCAGTATCAGGAACGGTGCAGGCCACTGTCCTACAAACAAGGCTTCATCATCTTTTTTCATGATCTTGAGAGTTGCCGATACAGCCATACAGCCAAGGGCAGTCCAGAGGAACAGGTCTGATGGTAGTTTAGCTGTGTACTCTTCAATGGTTCTTGCTACAGGTCCTTCTCTGTGTTCAGGGTTCATTCTGTCAGCTTTGTTTTTCAAGTCTTGTGCTTCCATAGTTATATTCTGGTTTTTGATTAAAAGTACATTGCTTTAAAAAAACGGATTAAGAGCTTTAAGGTTTACTTAATTATATCCGGAAGCCTGCTATAGTGCTATAATTGCGGCCAGTTGCCAGAAATAAATATGCTTTTTACCATAAGTTGGACCTTTTTTTGCTGTTATTTGTTTAGTGAAAAAGTAGCAGAATGGAGGCTTGAATGTGCTGCCGGCACTTCCTGTAACACCATGAAGACTAAAGCGCGTATAGCAGTATAAATCTATTGCATTTAACAATACAATACGTTTACTTTGATTCGTAAAAACAACTATGTTACCACCCTGCAGATATAGTGTTGAAAGGCCCTTACCGCTGAATGGTTTTGTGGCTACTTCGCATCACGTTTCCTTAAGTGATGTGCTGAACGGATATTGCCTCTGCTTTTATTCCGTGCCTAAAGAATTTAGCTCATGAGCCGGAGGTCTCCGGCCCCTATCGCACTAACCTGTAGGACTTTAATTCGCTTTCACTCCACCTGGCAGCAAATGTATAGTCCGGGCTTTAGTATCCTTTACCAAAATTTTACAGACTGATATGTTACTTAAACTTAGCGTTAGGCAACGCATAGCTGTTGTCTTCGCAGCTGTTTATGCCGTTATCCTTTATTTTGGATACCAACAAGCCACATATTTGTGGTTTTTAGTACCGGTAGTGCTGCTGCACCTGATTTACTTGCAAAACATCTTTCAGCCAAAGCACTCTATACTTCGGAACTACCCGCTGCTGGGCTATTTACGGTATTTGTTCGAGAATTTCCGTCCTGAAATCCGGCAGTACTTTATCGAGTCAGACCTGGATGGCCGGCCGTTTAGCAGACGCCAGCGTTCTATTGTGTACCAGCGTGCCAAAAACGTACGCCAGACGGTGCCATTTGGTATGCAGACGAACAGCCAGGAAATAGGATTTGAGTGGATAGCTCATACCATGTTTCCGGTGCATATCAAAGAGGAAGATCTGCGAGTGAAAGTTGGCAGCAGCCGTTGTGAGCAGCCTTATAGCTGCAGTATTTACAACATTTCAGCTATGAGCTACGGATCGCTTAGTAAGACAGCGGTAACTGCACTTAGTGGTGGTGCCAAACTGGACGGTTTTGCCCATAACACCGGCGAAGGTGGTGTAAGCCCCTTCCACATAGAGGGTGGTGGCGACCTGATCTGGCAGATTGGTACAGGATACTTTGGCTGCCGCGACAGTAAAGGGAATTTTTCGGAAACGTTGTTTGCAGAACAAGCTGCTCACCCGAATATCAAAATGGTGGAGCTAAAATTATCACAGGGAGCGAAACCGGGCCACGGTGGTATCTTACCTGCTGCTAAAAACACACCGGAAATTGCTGCTATCCGTAAGGTAGAGCCATTTACGACAGTTGCCTCGCCTCCGGGCCACTCCGCTTTTAACGATCAGTTTACGATGCTGCTCTTTATCGAGAAGTTGCGTGTGCTGTCAAAAGGAAAACCTGTAGGCATAAAACTTTGTATTGGTAATAAACTGGAGTTTGAGCGCCTGTGCCAGGAAATGGCGCACAACCAGACTTTCCCTGATTTTATTACCATAGATGGAGCTGAAGGAGGTACTGGTGCTGCACCACTTGAGTTTACCGATAGCTTGGGTATGCCGTTATACGATGCGCTTGCTTATGCACACAGCATGCTGGTGAAGTATAACCTGCGCAACGAAGTTAAGATTATGGCTGCTGGTAAAATCATTACTGGTGTGGATATCATTAAAGCAATATCGCTGGGGGCTGACATTTGCTACAGTGCCCGCGGAATGATGTTTGCGTTAGGCTGTATCCAGGCGCTGCAGTGCGACTCCGGACGATGCCCGGTAGGTATTGCTACACAGGATAAGAGCCTCTATAAAGGACTAGATGTGGCAGATAAGCGTGTGCGCGTGGCAAATTTCCACCGCAATACCATAAAGTCTACCATAGAAGTAATGGAAGCGTGTGGCTTTGGCGATATGGAGCAGATTACGCCCGATAAAATTTTCAGGCGTATGGAGTCTGGGCAAATCAAGAGCTTTAAGGATATTTATTTCACTTCTTCTAACTCAGGAACTGTTCGGAATAAAGACTATAAACTAATTCTAAACTGATATGAATACGATCTATCTGACTGAAAAAGACTATGAGCGCCTGCACAGCTTAGTGCAGGCACAACGCCAGAACGGTGGTCCTGCCGCCGTTGATGGCTTATGCAAAGAGCTAAAACGCGCCAAAGTAGTTGCCACTGAAGAAATACCGACAGATGTGGTGACCATGAACTCTCTGGTGCGCCTGCAAGATAAAAAAAC
>DATBUF010000073.1:0-4573 GCA_036516435.1 Pontibacter sp. | reverse complement strand
GTACCAACATGATCAAGCTGAGCATAGCCTAAAGTTGTTCGTCTTACCTTAAAACAGAAGCGCCGGCAAATATTTGCCGGCGCTTCTGTTTTAAGGTAAGACGAACAACTTTAGGCTATGCTCAGCTTGATCATGTTGGTACGCTTCTGTTCGTTTATAGGCATACTGGCTGTGTTAATGAACACATCACCTTTTTCGATAAAGCCTTTCTCCAGCAGAATATCTTTGATGTCGGCAATAGTAGCGTCAGTAGACTCGAACTTGTCGTAGTGGAACCCTCTTACGCCCCACACCAGGTTAAGGGTGCTGAGCAGCTTCACGTTCTCTGTAAAGATAAATATATCAGACTTTGGTCTGTACTTAGCCAGCTGGAAAGCAGTATACCCGGACTTGGTCATGCCAATAATGGCGCGGGCATTTGTATCGCGGGCCAGGTTACAGGCGTTAGCTACCAGGCTATCGTTGCAGAAGTGCGGCGAGTGCGGGTTAAGGATAAAGTTCTTATTGAAGATGTCGGCCTGTGTCTCTACCGTGCGGATGGTCAGGATCATACTCTGGATCGTTTCCACAGGGTAAGCGCCCACAGCTGTCTCAGCGCTCAGCATCAGGCAGTCTGCTCCATCTATCACAGCGTTGGCAATGTCGTTGGTTTCTGCGCGTGTAGGGCGTGGGTTCACGATCATGCTTTCCATCATCTGGGTGGCGATTATAACCGGCTTGGCTGCCCGGTTACTCTTCTCAACTACCATTTTCTGGATCATAGGCACTTTTTCCATACCTACTTCCACACCCAGGTCGCCGCGGGCTACCATGATCGCATCGGTCGCCTCAATAATCTCATCGATGTTCCGGATAGCCTCCGGCTTTTCTATTTTAGCGATAACGCGGGTATCTTTGCCGCGCTCTGCTATAATGCGTTTGATTTCCTGTATGTCTTTTACCGTGCGCACAAACGAAAGTGCCACCCACTCTACATCGTGGTCCAGGCCAAAGTGCAGGTCGCGGAGGTCTTTCTCAGTTAAGGACGGCGCCGATACGCTGGTATCAGGCAGGTTAATGCCTTTGCGTGGTTTTACCACACCACCGTAAATTACCTGGCAGCGTACTTCCTTGTCATTGTCTGTGTGCAGTACTTTCAGCTCCAGCTTGCCATCATCAATCAGGATCGCATCGCCTGCTTTTACATCTTTTGCCAGCTGGGTATAGTTGGTTGCCAGGTGGTCGGTAGTGCTCAGAGAGCCGTCGCAGCGTAGTATAACTTCCTGTCCCTGCTTTATCTCTACACCACCATGCTCTACTTCCCCGATCCTGATCTTAGGACCCTGTAAGTCCTGAACCAGGCAAACAGTGGTATTAAACTGGCGGTTTATTTCACGCACATGGTTAATAACTTCCAGGTGTTCGGCATGTTCGCCGTGTGAGAAGTTGAGTCTGAAGGCATCCACGCCTTCCTGCATCAGTGTAAGCAGGCGCTCGAATGTGTTGGAGGCAGGGCCTACGGTGGCAAGCACCTTGGTTTTGTTAAACGAAATATTCATAATTAAAAAATCAGATTCTCCTTAAATTTAAGTGCCAGCGGGTCGAACTGTTTTACATACTGTACTAACGGTATGCGTAGCAGTGTGTTGATGAAATTCTGCGGGTATAACCTGGGTAGCGAACCGGTTATCTGCAGCACGTAATCGTATTCTTTTATGTCGGGCAACAGGTATGGCTTGCGAACGGTGGTAGTGCCCAGCGCCTTGTTGCGAAACAGCCGTATGATGCTGTGCTCTGTGCTGAATACATAGTTAGAGACCAGCATCTGTTCCCGTCCTGACAGGGTATAACACAGGTCCTGCTGTTTTGTTAAGCGCATGTCAAAGATACTGTTCAGCCACCAGGCCATTGTGTACTCCTTTCCCGAAGATACCAACCCATAGAGGGCAAAATCGTATTCGTAGTCATCGTCGAGGTAAAAGGTTTTCATCAGTTTTACTTTGGCGCCTAAATTTAACAAAGCAAGTTCGGAAAACGGCAGTACCGTGCCAAAACTTTTGCAATACGACGAATAGAGTAATTTTTTTTGGCATTGTCTACCTAATTATATTTCTTTGCACAGTGTTTTAATAAACTATAAGAAAAATGTCAGAAATCGCAGAAAAAGTAAAAGCTATCATCATCGATAAGCTTGGCGTGGAAGAGTCAGAGGTTACTCCTGAGGCTAGCTTCACTAACGACCTTGGCGCAGATTCATTAGATACCGTAGAGCTTATCATGGAATTTGAGAAAGAGTTCAACGTATCTATTCCGGATGATCAGGCAGAGAACATTGCCACTGTAGGTCAGGCTATCAGCTACCTGGAAGAGCACGCTAAATAATTACTCCTGTTTTATTATAAGAATTTTTCTACATACCTATCCTCTGGTAACAGCTTATGGAGCTTAAGAGAGTTGTAGTTACTGGGCTGGGCGCACTCACGCCACTTGGCAATACCGTTGCAGAGTACTGGAACGGCCTTACTAATGGCGTGAGTGGAGCTGCGCCTATCACACGCTTTGATGCGAGTAAGTTTAAAACACAGTTCGCCTGTGAAGTAAAAGGATACGATCCGGAGAAATTCTTTGATCGTAAAGAGGCCCGCAAAATGGACCTATTTACTCAGTTTGCGCTTGTAGTGGCCGAAGAGGCAGTACAAGACGCAAACTTAACTGAGGGTAACTTTGATCCGGACCGCGTTGGCGTGATCTGGGGTTCCGGAATTGGCGGTCTGCGCACGTTCCAGGAAGAGTGTGTGAACTTCGCCAATGGCGATGGTACCCCACGCTTCAACCCATTCTTCATCCCGAAGATGATCGCTGACATCAGTGCTGGCCAGATCTCTATAAAGTATGGCTTCCGTGGCCCTAACTTTGTTACTGTTTCAGCTTGTGCTTCTGCTACCAATGCGCTACTGGATGCCTTCAATTATATCCGTTTAGGTATGGCTGATGTGATCATGTCCGGTGGTTCAGAGGCTGCAGTAACAGAAGCTGGTATAGGTGGTTTTAATGCCCTGAAAGCCCTTTCGGAGCGCAACGATTCCCCTGAAACCGCATCCCGCCCGTTCGACAAAGACCGTGATGGCTTTGTGCTTGGCGAAGGTGCCGGCGCTATTGTGCTGGAAGAATATGAGCATGCTAAAGCACGTGGTGCTAAGATTTATGCTGAAATTCTGGGTGGCGGTATGTCTGCAGATGCTTACCATATTACGGCGCCACATCCGGAAGGACTGGGTGCACTGAACGTAATGAAGAATGCACTGCGCGATGCCAACATCAAGCCAGAAGAAGTAGACTACATTAACGTACACGGTACTTCTACCCCGCTTGGCGACATAAGCGAAGCCAAAGCAATCGAAACCGTGTTTGGTGATCATGCCTACAAACTCAATATCAGCTCTACCAAATCCATGACAGGTCACCTGCTGGGTGCTGCTGGTGCTATTGAGGCGATTGCGTCTATACTTGCTATCAGGAATAATGTGGTACCACCAACTATCAACCACTTTACTGACGACGAAAGCTTTAACCCGAACCTGAACTTTACCTTTAACAAGGCTCAGGAGCGCGAGGTAAAAGTTGCGTTAAGTAACACCTTTGGGTTTGGCGGTCACAACACATCCGTAATTTTCAGACAACTGAACGATTAGTGCTTGGTCCTATTAAACCGGTTCGGCGTTTCTACCAGCGAATATTTAACAAGGATAGAAAATTAGTACGCGCCATTGCCGGTATTATTGGAAGTACACCCGATAATATCAGGCTGTATAAGCTTGCCCTTACCCATACCTCGTATGCGCGGCAGGCTACTGGCAGCAAACACGACACCAACGAGCGCCTGGAGTTTCTGGGGGATGCTGTATTGGGTGCCGTGGTGGCCGAACTGCTTTTTCGAAAGTTTCCCTACGAAGACGAGGGTTTTCTGACAGAGATACGTTCCCGTATTGTAAACCGGGAGTCGCTGAACCAGATGGCCGTAAAAATAGGTCTGAACCTGCTGGTGAAAGTAGAGGCCGGCTCTAACCGGAATAAGTCTGTAAACGGCAATGCTCTGGAGGCTTTGGTAGGAGCCGTATACCTGGATAAAGGGTACAACACCACACGCCAGTTCATACTTGGTAAACTGATAAAGCCGCACGTAGACCTGCACCAGCTGGTAAATACTACTGCGAACTTCAAGAGTAAACTCATAGAGTGGGCCCAAAGCCAGAACATGGAGATCCGCTTCGAGAGTATCAGGAAGAAACAGCAGGGCAATACCACCGAATTCACATCCGAAGTATACATCGGCGACAAGCCCGTTGCCACCGGCGTAGGCCTCTCCAAGAAGAAAGCAGATCAGGCCGCTGCTGAAAAGAGTCTTGAGATTCTGAAGATCAGCTAGGGTTTTGTTTTAAGTTGTAGTTGATTTGTAGAATTTAGACCTCGTAGCGTGCGCAGCTCCTACGAGCGTCTGGTGCTATAGTTGCTATCGCTTGCTGAGAGCTATAGTTGACTTTTCATTTAACGGGAACCAAGCCTTTTGTTTCATAGTATCTTGTATTCCTGGGAG
>DATBUF010000072.1:0-7801 GCA_036516435.1 Pontibacter sp. | reverse complement strand
GATACTTCTGAGAAGAACGTAAGCGACTCCGAGAGCAGTACCCAGATAATGCCAACCGTAACCAGAATGGTAATGGCAGCCGAAAGCCACAACAACCCTTCTATAATTTTTTCCTGTATTCTCACGGCGTATAGTTGGTGTAAGAAATAAGCTGATGATTATACTTTATGTAAGCGTTACTTTTGTTTCGCAGTTTTACCCGCGTATTCCGCTACAAACTTCTTAAACTTGTCGTGTTCTGCTTTATACTTCTCAGCAGGCAGCGGAATAAAGCCTATTTCCTGGCTCAGTGCAGCTGCGTTCTCAAAGTAAAAGTCCATGAACCGGAGCACCTGCGGCTTTTTGGTAGCAGCTGAGTTTACGTACACAAACAACGGCCTCGACAGCGGTGCGTAAGTACCATCTTTTATAGTTTCGAGGGATGGTAGAATAGCTCCTTTCCCATTGCTGTCATCTTCGTCATTTACAGGTATGGCTCTCAGCTTGCTTTTGTTTTCTTCGTAATATGCGTACCCGAAAAAGCCAAGTGCATTTACATCTGTAGATACCCCCTGCACCAGCACGTTGTCGTCTTCGCTGGCTGTATAGTCGCCGCGGCTGGCATGGCTTTTCCCAACTATAGCTTCGGTAAAGTAGTCGTACGTACCGGATTCTACGCCGGCACCATACAGGTGAATTTCCTGGTTAGGCCATTCGGGGCGTATCTGGTTCCAGCGTTTGATCTTGTTTTGGGCAGCGGGCTCCCATATCTTTTTCAGCTCGGCCACTGTGATGTCTTTTACCCAAGTGTTTTTGGGGTTTACCACAATCGTCAGGCCGTCGTAGGCAACGGAGAGTTCTATAAAGTTGAGGCCGTTTGCATGAGCGTCTTTGGCTTCCTCCGGCTTAATAGAACGGGAGGCATTGTTCATGTCGATTTCGCCGCGGGAGAACTTTTTGAAACCGCCACCGGTGCCGGATACGCCAATGGTAGTGCGCACATTTGGTGCCTCGTAGCGGAATTCTTCAGCAACTGCTTCGGTGATGGGGTAAACGGTAGAAGAACCGTCGATGGCAATCTTGCCTTCCAGTGTCAGGTCTGCGTCTTCGTTGTACTTGGGCCCGCATGCGGCGGCAAGCAGCGCTATACCCGCGATGGCAAACTTTACAGGCTTCAGGTGCAGCATAGGTTATTCGTCAAAATCAGCTTTGTGCCTTTTTAAGGGCGCTAACTTACAGGCCGTTGTTTATTTTGAGTATAGTACGGCAACTATAAATTAGTGGTGCAAAGTGACACAGAAAAGCGCTGCTTCGGAAGCGAATGCTGTTATGTTATTGTTAAGGCGTGTTAAGTTATTGTTAAGAATAAGCCTGTTGCGGCTATAGTTATTAACGAAAATGTTAAGCCACTCAAAAGCTATAGTTCGGGAATGGCTTCTATGTTATCAAAATGCGGGGAGGTTTTCTGCAAACTATAGCCGCTTATACACTAGATACCAACCTGTAGCTGCACCCGGAACTGGTAGGTCTCGGTGCGGCCGGGGCGATCCTGCAGGGTAAGGTCGCTCTGCACTTTCAGATTGTGGCCTACAATGTATTTCGACAACCCCAGTGTGTACTGTTTTTCCGGCGTTATCTGCGTAACTGCTGTAGGATTATAGGTAGTATAGCGGCCTGCAATTTCCCAATTAGCCGGTAGCAGGTAGCCTGCCTGCACGTTAAAGGCATTGCCGGTTACAAAGGTTTCTTCTACGTCGCCAGCTTCATCTACCAGCACAACCGGGCTTCCTTCCGCTCTCTTATGCACATATTCGCCCATAGCCGAGAAGCCCCGGTACTTGAACATGGCATCGATGAACAGGGTACGCAGGTCGCGCTGCTGACTCAGGTTATCGCCGTTCTGGCCCCGCTCCCGAGTAGCGCCATCGTTGTAGTCAAAAGCAGCGGCAAGGGCCAGTTTGGGCGTCTGCTCACGAACCAGGTCACCGCCGGAGTACTCTCCGCCCCCTTCAAAAGCCCCGAACGGCAGCACCTCAAAACGGCCGGTGTAGTCGTAGCCTCCTCTGTGGTTTGTCGTATTTCCGCGACCATCGCCGGTTGCTATAGAAGCAGTCTCACGGAATATGACTGTTCCCAACTGGTGTTCGTACTGTAATTGCAGGCCGGCATCACGGTCTAAGTTAAAGCGAGAGTTAAGCAGGCTTCGGTCTACAAACTGCATTTTCTGCGACGATACCAGGCGCTCCCGGTTTCCCGGTAGCTTGGCTTGCCCCACCATCAGCGACAGTCCCTGCGCCATTTCCCATTTAATGAAAGCATCCAGCACAATGTTACTGCCGAAGTTGTTTTCAGCCCTGGGTTCGCCGCCCATGTCGCTGTTGCTGAACCCGAGCGCTATCTTGTACTCCAGCTTAGGGCTGTAGGCAAACCCTTCCAATTTCAGGCGCAGCCTCCGGATCAGGAAGCGGTCGTCCCAGGTCTCGGTTGCGGGGTTATTGCCCCCCTGGTACAGCACCTGGAAAAACGGGCTGACTTTTAAACTGAAAGAAGAATCGGCAGCTACAAACTGCACGCCTTTCCCGAGTTTGGTCTTATTTTCGGTCTGCGCTTCTGATTCGTTTACTGATGAAAGTATGGCAGCTGAAGCAAGCAGGAAAACACTACAAAATCGGGAAAAGGTATTCATCTGTCAGAAAGTAAGGTGAGAATTAGTCCTGAGCTGTGAAACTATAAAGAATGCAGCTTAGCCCCAAGAGTATACGGCAAAAATCAGATAAAGCGTACGTAAATCGTGCCATACAGCCATCTATACGCCACCACGCAACCAGCACCTTCTAGCAAACAGCGTAGCTATAGTTTGTAAGCAACACGGCTCAGACCTTCCAGAAGGTATATTCTCCAGGATAGCAGAGGCATTTCATTTTATCTTTTGCCCTCGCTCGCGTCCCGCGAGTGTGTGCTACCTGCGGACTCTGGCCGCTTTAAACTATAGTTTAAACTACAGCCCAGAAAGAAAACCCCATGGCGGGACATCACTAATAAGTAGCTGAGGGCGCTTTATTAAATCATCTTAACCCAATGAAATGACCTGCCCATAATAAGGCCATTCGCCGCTGTGGCACCTGCTTAACCCTGTAGTAACAATCCTGTAAACCTTGCTTAACACTACGCCCGGAAGCTTAATACTAACATAATTATGCAGTAAAGATGGGGTAAAACAGCCGGTATACTTTTGCAGCGAGACTAAACAATACCCTCGTCATGAAATTTATACTTGCATTTCTCACCACACTAATAGCCATCAATCTGGCCGCTGCCCAACACGGCACACTTACAGGCAGAGTTACCGACAAAGCGACCGGCGAAGGCGTAATAGGCGCCATCGTGTTTGTTAAAGGTACTTCCAAAGGCACCAGCACCGACTACGAAGGCAACTATAGTTTAGCACTTGAGCCGGGCACACACACCATAACCATCAGCTTCCTTTCTTATAAACCATCCGAAAATACAGGCATCACTATAAAGCCAGGCCAGAAAAGCACGCTGAACGTGGCCCTGGAAGACAATAGCACGCAGCTGAATGTAGTGGAAGTGGTAGCCACCCGCCAGACCAACACCGAAATGGCGCTGATCCAGGATCTGAAGCAAAGCGAGATTGTGGTAAGCGGCGTTTCGGGGGAGCAGATTGCCAAGTCGCTGGACCGGGATGCCGCTGCCGTTGTACGCCGCATACCGGGTGTAACCGTGATGAATGACAAATATGTGATGATCCGGGGACTGAGCGAGCGCTACAACACCGTGCTGCTGAACGATGCCTTAGCACCCAGCACCGAGACAGACTCCAGAGCTTTCTCTTTCGATATACTCCCCACCAGCATGCTCGATCGGATACTGGTTTATAAGTCCGGGGCACCGGAGCTACCGGGCGAGTTCGGAGGTGGCGTAATTAAAGTATATACCAAGAACCAGGCAAACGAAAACACAACCAGCTTCGGCATCACGGGCGGCTATCGCAACGGTACTACGTTCAGCTCCATCTGTACGCAAAATGCCAGCAGCTCCGATTTTTTAGGCTTTGATAACGGCAAAAGAGCGCTGCCAGCCAGCCTGCCAACGCACCTGAGTAATGCCACCGGCGAACAACTGGCAACAGCAGCCAAACAACTCGGCAACGATTGGGAGATTGGCAACAAAAACGCCTCACCGGACCTGCGCTTATCCTTTGGCCTGACCCGCCGCTTCTTTATCGGCAACACTGAAGCCAACAACCTGACTGCCCTAAGCTACAGCAACACTTACCAGCAGACAGAAGCGAACAGGTACCGCTACTACTATAACGTGCTCGAGCAGAAGACAAATGAACTGGAATACGCTTACAAAGATGTGGAAAGCAGCCAAAATGTGCGGGTAGGCGTGATCAGCAACTGGGCGTTCCGGTTAAAAAATAACACCAAGATTGAGTTCAGGAACCTGTTTAACCAGCTAGGCAAGTCAGAAGTAATTGCACGTACAGGCTTTGAAAACGGGAAGGATGAAGACGTGCGCAACTTTGCACAGCGCTACGAGAGCCGTACAGTTTACTCCGGCCAGTTGCAGGGCACACACGACACAGACCACACTACTTACACCTGGACAGCAGGCTACAACTATACAAACCGTAATGAGCCAAGCTACAAGCGTATCAGGTCGCAACGTGCTAAAAACACCGGCAACGAGTTTAAATGGGTAATACCGCGTGCGGCCACTACCTTTGATGCTGGCCGTTTCGACTCCGAAATGTTTGAAAACACCGTGCTGGCAGCTGGCCAGGCAGAGCGCCGCTTTGCAGGCAAGGACACTACCTCCGAAAGCCAGCCTAAGTTACGTGCCGGATTCTATGCCGAAAACAAGAACCGCAGCTTTGACGCCCGCTGGATGTCTTACGTAAGGGCAAATGCCTCCCTGTTCAACGATGACTTACTGACACTACCACTGGAGCAGCTGTTCCGGCCTGAAAACATGGGCAGTGATGGCTTTAGCCTGGCAGAAGGCACGAACCCAACCGATCAGTACGATGCGGGCAACCTGTTACTGGCCGGCTATGCTGGCGGCAACCTGCCGGTGAGCAGCAAACTTAACCTGTCGGGTGGCGTGCGTGTAGAGTACAACAGACAGCGCATCAGCACGGCGCTGTACGGTAGCGGCAAAATAGAAGTCAGCAACCCGATTACCAACGTACTGCCCTCTCTTAATGCGGTATACCATTTAACTGACCGCTCGTTGCTGCGTAGCGGCTATAGTGTAAGTGTTAACCGGCCGGAGTTCCGCGAACTGGCACCTTTTACCTACTACGATTTCCAGCTGAATGCTGAGATACAGGGCAACAAAGACCTGACCACGGCTACCATCCACAACGCCGACCTGCGCTACGAGTTTTACCCGAACCCAACAGAGCTGCTCTCGGTAGGTGTGTTCTACAAATACTTCCGCAACCCGATCGAGATTTACAGCCAGGGCACCTCAGGCAACCCGATATACCAGCCTAAGAACGCCAGCAGTGCACAGAGCTATGGTATCGAGGCAGAAATCCGCAAGTCTTTCCTGAACCTGTCTGACTATAATTTTATCCAGAACCTGAGCCTGGTAGTGAATGCCTCGCTGATTGCCAGTGAAGTGGATCTGGGTGCCGAATCAGAAGGCCAGGAGCGCAACCGCGCCATGTACGGCCAGTCGCCCTACATTGTAAATGCCGGCCTGTACTACCAGGACGATGCCCGCGACCTGCAGGTAAACCTGCTCTACAACGTAATTGGCAAGCGCATTTTTACAGTAGGCGACGATATGACCCCAACAGTGTACGAGATGCCCCGCAACGTACTCGATCTGTCGGTCACAAAAGGCATAGGCAAGCACCTGGAGCTGAAAGCAGGTATCCAGGACATCCTGAACCAGAAAATCAACCTGATGCAGGACTCTAACCGCGATGCGAAGATCAACTCCCAGGACGACAATTTTACAAACTATAAGCGCGGCAGCTACACCACTTTAGGCATCAACTATAAATTCTAACCAACCCGGAAATCAACCTTTTAACCCAATTTTTTAACCATGAAAAAAGTAAGCACTTTATTACTACTGACCCTGTTAGGCGTAGCCAGCGTATCCTGTAAAGATGATGACAACAACACAGTTACCCCTATAGAGAAGCCAACAACCGTAGTAGAACTGAGCGGAAACATTACGGCAGATATGACCCTGAAAGCAGACAAAAAATACCTGCTGAAAGGCTTTGTATATGTGCAGGCACCTGCCAAACTAACTATAGAACCGGGTACTATCATCAAAGGTGATAAAGCCACGAAAGGCTCCCTGATTGTAGAGCGTGGTGCTCAGATTATTGCCCGCGGCACAGCAGACAAACCAATCGTGTTCACATCTAACGAGGCAAAAGGTTCGCGCAAAGCCGGTGACTGGGGCGGCCTGATTTTACTGGGCAATGCTCCGGTAAACCTGGGCAACTCTGCTACTATTGAAGGCGGCGTAGCCCGTATGTACGGTGGCGACAACGTAGCAGACAACTCCGGTGTGCTGAAGTACGTGCGCGTGGAATTTGCAGGTATCGCTTACCAGCCGGATAACGAGATCAACGGCATCACGTTTGGTGGTGTGGGCAGCGGTACTGAGGTAGATTTTGTGCAGGTATCTTTCTGCGGCGACGATGCATTTGAATGGTTTGGCGGCACTGTGAATGCCAGGCACCTGATTGCCTACAAAACAGTAGACGATATGTTTGACAGCGATAATGGCTACTCCGGTACAGTGCAGTTTGCAGTAGGTATCAGCGACCCGAAGGTGGCAGACGTTTCCAAGTCAAATGGTTTTGAGTCGGATAACAACAAGGCCGGTGACGAGGCTACACCAAACACGAAAGCCAGGTTCTCGAATGTGAGCTTGTTTGGCCCGTTAGCTACTGCCTCAACTACTGCTGACCCTAACTATGGCAGCGGCATCCACTTTAAGAAGAACACCAAAATATCAGTTTACAACTCTGTAATTGCAGGCTGGCCAACCGGTATCTACCTGGATGGTTCAGGTGTGGAAGGCAGCGCGACCAGCAATGTTATCAGCTTTAAGAATAACTACGTGGTAGCCGCTACTACCCCTCTTAAAGTAGCATCAGGCAGCACATTCAACATCCAAAACTGGTTTGACACAAACAACAACAAACTGGCCGCTGCCAACACCGACCTGAAGATCGAGGGTTCGTTTAAGCAGGCGGGTGCACCAACGTTCCTGCCAGGTTCAGGCTCGGCCCTGCTTTCAGGTGCATCGTTCACCGGCCTCACTGGGTTTGATCAGGTACAATTTGTGGGTGCCTTCGGAGCTACAGACTGGACTGCCGGCTGGGCTAACTTCGACCCACAGCACACAGATTATTAATTTCCTGCCTACCTATAGTTTGCGCATGCATTGGTGAGATACTGCATCGCGCATTAGCGGCGCGGCTTAGTCTCCCGCCCCGCACGAAACCCGCCTTATCCTGGCGGGTTTCTTTTTGTTTAAAAGTCAGTAACAGGTGTACCGCCCGAGCAGGAACGCAAGGCGAAAACGGCAACTACTATAATCAGCACCAGCACCAGGCAGCCAAAGCCTAAGCCGCAACCACCTTTACCGCGCGGGCGACCACTACCACTCGCACCCAGCAGCTTGCTTAACATGTAAAATTTAAAGAACCTCCCAAGCATAGTTTTATAGTTATGGATGAAGAGTTTCTACTTACGGTAGATTGTAAATTGGGGTATTACCCGGCGAGAAGCTGTATAGCGCTGTAGTGTAATCTGGA
>DATBUF010000071.1:0-5148 GCA_036516435.1 Pontibacter sp. | reverse complement strand
CAGCTGTGCGGGTGGTAATGTCCTGCAGATCGGGCAGGTTATTAAAGCGGATGTGGCGTACATCGGGCAGCAAGGGGCGGAATGCGTTTTTAAAACTCTCGCTCCCGTTTACAGACAGTGCGCCCTGCGTGGACCCATGGTAAGCATTGCGGCAGGAGATAAGCTCTGTGCGGCCGGTATAGCGTTTTGCCAGCTTCAGGGCACCTTCCACTGCTTCGGCACCGGAGTTTAACAGGTAGATATTATTAAGATGTGGCGGGAGTGTTTTCGTGATCGCTTCGGCCAGTTTAGCCTGCGGAGCCTGTACAAACTCACCATACACCATCAGGTGCATATATTTCTCCAGCTGTTCATGGATGGCCTTCAGCACGCGTGGGTGGCGGTGCCCTACATTGCTTACGCCAATGCCTGAAATCAGGTCCAGGTAACGTTTGCCATCTACACCATACATAAACACCCCTTCTGCACGTTCTACTTCTATCATCAGCGGAAAATCTGACGTTTGCGCCTGGTGCTGTAAAAACAGTTGTCTCATCGAAATCATATGGCAAAGGTACGGATTTGCAGCGGAAACTATAAAGACGGGCCCTGATGTTAAAATATGTTAAACCTTCTGTTAAAGTATAAAGTATAGCTATGGTTATATACTTTTCAGGGGACGGGTAGGTGCGTGTATGATGCGAAATGCGCAAACTTTACCTATATTACAATTTTCTTTTAAAGCCGGTTTTTCAGGCAACTTACTTTAGTCAATGGACAAGACAGACGAAAAACTTACTGATAATAAGAACCAGCCGGGCGCTAAGGCTAACAGTTACCAGAATAAGGAGCTCTACAGGCTCATGATCGACAGTGTAAAGGACTATGCCATTTTCATGCTCGATACAAAAGGGAACATTGTTACCTGGAATGAGGGAGCACAGCGCATTAAGGGCTACACTACTGACGAGATTATTGGCAAGCACTTCTCTACATTTTATACACAGGAGGCCCTAGATAATGAGTACCCGCAGTTTGAGCTTGTAAGAGCTAAAATAGACGGCCGTTTTGAGGATGAAGGCTGGCGGGTGAAAAAAGATGGGTCTATGATATGGGCTAACGTTATCATAACAGCCCTTTTTAATGCTTCGGGCAAGCATGTTGGTTTTGCCAAGGTAACCAGAGATTTATCTGAAAGGCGCAAAAACGAGGACCTGATGCTAAAGAACAGGGACCTGCTGCGCATCAATACGGATCTGGATAACTTTATTTACACGGCATCGCATGACCTGAAAGCACCTATCACTAACCTGGAGGGCCTGATAGATCTGCTGCGGGAAGAACTGGGAGCAGACCAGCACACCGATATAGTGACCAGGATAAGCAGCTCGGTAACACGACTGAAAAACGTAATAGATGACCTCACTGACGTTGCAAGATTACAGGACGGAAGCGCTCCCAAGGAACCGGTAGTGATACAGGAACTATACGAGGAGATCGTAGAAAACCTAAACGAAACTATACGTAAGAGCAACGCAACCATTGTAGCAGATCTGGGAAGTTTTACACTCCGCAGCTATCCAAGAAAGAACCTGAGAAGTATATTATACAACCTTATTTCCAATGCCCTGAAATATGCGGACCCCAACAGAGCACCATACATCTCGGTAGTTGCAAAACTGTTGAATGAAGGTACCTTGCAGCTGAGCGTTGCTGATAACGGGCTTGGCCTGAATGAACTGCAGCGGCAGAAGGTGTTTACCATGTACAAGCGCATGCACACGCATGTGGAGGGCTCCGGGCTCGGGCTTTACATTGTAAAAAGAATACTGGAGAACAATGGTGACCGCATAGAGGTGGAAAGCGAAGTAGGGAAAGGCTCCACATTCAAGTTATTCTTCTCGCTGTAAATTTCAGGGTAGAGCGCACCAGCATTTATAGTTATTAAAGTTTTAAAACAGCAAGACCGATAGCGTAAACTATCGGTCTTGCTGTTTTACGATACTAAGCTGCCATACTTACGGATAGTTGTTCGTATGCGCATACGGATCATCGTGCGTAGTATCTGCAGTTACCGGAGTATCGCTTAGCGGCCTGTTGTGCGAGTAGGGGCGGCTGGTGCCATACACATTGGTCGCTTTATTACGGTTATTTTTTTGGCGCATGGCAACTATAGCTGCACCGGCAAGTGCCAGCACACCAGCAGTCAGCATCACTTTAGACACAGGGCTGCCGGTGGCAGGTGGCACCGAAACCACACCTTGCTCATCGGTTATAGCCGGCTCGTGTACATAGCGCCCGTGCTCCGGCACCGCCACCGACCAAAAATGGAGTACCAGGTCTTCTAGTTGCTGTTGCAGGATGGGCCCTCGCATCGGCATGCCGTGCCCTGTGGCCGCTATAGCCGGATGCAGGTTAGCCAGCAGTTCTACTGAGTGGCGTGCCGCAGCCCAGTTTGAAGTGTAATACTTCGGCGGTCCGTACACGTGTTTTTTCTGCGTCATCACAGCCAGCATCGATTCGCCATGGCGGGTAATAAAGGCATCTCCGGCCAGCAGCAGCCGGTCGCTCTCCCGGAAGAATGATACGTGCCCGGCAGTGTGGCCCGGGGTGTGCAGCCATCGCCAGCCTGGCAGACCGGGTACAGAGCCATCTTCAGGCAGCAGTTCTACATAGGTGGTTATATCGATAGGCTTTTTAGGGTACAGAAATGCCATGTAAGCCATACCGCCACCACCCACGCTGGAATCTGGTGGCGGATAGCTGGAGCGGCCTGTGAGGTATGGCAACTCCAGCGGGTGTACGTAAACCGGTACATCCCACTCAGCTGCAAGCTCCTTTACTGCCCCAATGTGGTCGAAATGGCCGTGTGTGAGCAGAATGCAGCGGGGGCGTGCCCCCTCACCGAACAACTCTTCGGTGGCAGCTTTGATTTTGCCTGCAGCACCATAAACGCCTGTATCAACCAGTACCCAGGAGCCATCAGGTTCGCTCACGAAATACAGGTTTACGAAAACAGTTTTCAGGCCCCAGACGCCGGGTGCAACCGGAAAGGTATGCTTGCTCTCGTTCCGGATTTGATTGGTATTTGCCTCCATAGATAATGCTGTAAAGTTTGTAACGTAGACTACAGGAATACATAACTACGGGCTACCGGCCAAAATGGCTGGCGCCGGTTGCAGTAACTTGGTTAAGGGCTAAGCCTGTGTGGCTGATGTTGTTAGCTAAATATAGGCAGTTGCCGGATGGGAAGCAAATGTACTTTGTTGTAAGGCAGAGGTTTGCATTGTATTGTAATAAATATTAACTTACCACTACATATCTCTGCATTGTAACGGCACACAGGCAGATCAGACACAGAAAGGCAGTTGCTTTTATACAGGCACGTTTTTTGTGAACTATACGTTAGCTGCAGTGCCGCAGCCTGTGCCGGGCAAGCAGCGGAATCTTTTTCCTATTATCGAAGTTAAGACAACATGGTTAATTTATTTGTACCTCCGAGCTATATGGCAGTATATGCCAAGTGTGTAGATGCCTCGCTGCCGGCTTTTGAGCCGGATGAGTGGGTGGAAGAAGGCAGAGTATACCCGGTGAAACACTTTACCGAACCCATGAACCAGGGGGATGGTTTTGCGATTACGCTGATGGATGAGGACGGAGTTGAAATTCACCCATCTTCGTCGCACTGGAGTTTTGCCTCGCACCGTTTCGAGCTCTATACTTTATTTTTGAATTAAAATCTTTCACTAACTATTTACGTTAATGAAAAAGGCTGCCACGAGCAGCCTTTTTTAATGACCGTTGGTTTGTGAAGTACTATGATCAGCCCCGAAGAATTTAACAACCTGCCGCCTCACCAGCAGGCAGCGTTGGCCCTGACAGAAGGACACTACCTGCACCATCGTATCCGTGGCTGGTGTAAAATAGACTTGTACTGGCTTTACAATTTTTATGTAGAGTTGTGGTTCTTTTACGATCTTAAAAGCATAGGCCTGGTACGCGCACTCACCAGTTATAACGGCCTCGATCCTTATGCCGAAACTATCAGGTTAAAGCTTTCCATTAACAAAGAGAAAGACTGAAGGGAGTTGTTGCTGACTATTTACTATAGGTCCGAAGCTGCAATTTTTAAATACCCTGGGGGTAAGCTACATGCGGCCGGCGCTGCTTAAAAAGCAGGCTGCACTACTTTAGCTCATACAAATTCTATATTTTTGAGCTATGAGCAGAAACTTACTATTAATCAGTACTTCCACTACGCATGGCACCGGCTACCTGGAACATGCCGAGGGGCAAATTAAAGACCTGCTGAAAGGCAAGAGCAGCATCCTGTTTATACCCTATGCCCGTCCAAACGGCATTTCGCACAACGACTATACAGCCAAAGCACGTGAAGCTTTTGGAAATTGGGGCATAACTGTAACCGGCGTGCACGAGTACGATAACCCGGTAAAAGCTGTAAATGAGGCGGAAGCTGTATTTATAGGTGGCGGCAATACCTTTTTGCTGCTAAAGCAACTATACGCCAATAAGTTGGTAGAGCCCCTGAAAGAACGCGCTGCCAAGGGCATGCCATACATAGGCACTAGTGCCGGTACAAACGTAGCCGGTAAAACAATAGGCACTACCAACGACATGCCCATTGTGCAACCCAAAACCCTGGATGCGCTGGAATTGGTACCCTTCAACATTAACCCGCACTACCTGGATCCGGTCCCAGGTTCCACGCACATGGGGGAAACACGCGAAACGCGTATCCTGGAATTTCATGGGCACAACCGCCAGCCGGTAGTGGGGCTGCGCGAAGGCAGTATGCTGCGTGTAGAAGGTGACCGCATCAGGCTACAGGGCGAACTTACAGCACGTATCTTTTTGCAGGGCCAGAAACCTATGGAGTTTGCCCCATCCGATGATCTTGGTTTCCTGATGGAGGCATATTAAACAGTAGTAAATAGTACCAACTGGAATACAGAAGGCAGCTCAAAAAGGGGCTGCCTTTTTTATAGTGTTCTGGGTCCTTAAATCCAGCAGCGAAATCCCAAAAAATAGCTAATTTTGCAGTATTGTGAGAAATAAGAAGCAAAAGACATTCGAGATACTCGAAAACATCAGGATAGAGGAGATGGTGGCCGAAGGCAAGTGCCTGGCGCGCCATAACAACATGGTGAT
>DATBUF010000070.1:0-3055 GCA_036516435.1 Pontibacter sp. | reverse complement strand
CAAGTGAACTATAAAACAAAGGATAAGTAAAGCTCCCAGGAATACAGAAATGCTATGAAACAGCAGGCTTAACCCAAATCTGCAACTATAGCCAACTATAAAACTATAGCTTATGGCATGCAGTCCCAACTATAGAACTAGAACAGTTACAGCAAATCACAGACACTCAGCTGAGTACCGGCTCCGGCAGAACAGCAGGCAGCTCCATCCGGATACGCCACTCTTTAGGATAGTAGTTATTGATGCGGTTACCAATCTGTTTGGCCCAGCCTAACGGAAAACCATGATACTGTAACAGAACCCAATCAGTGCCGGGTGTGCCCAGGTTAATATCCTCCTTGCGCAAATAATGAAGGGCTTGCTCCAGACTCAAATCAAAGATGGTGAATGCGTCTTTGTTCAGGTGCTGCGAGAGTGCCAGTGGTTCCAGGGGCTTTACCTTTTTACCATAGAGTTCAGCTACAGGAGTACCGCCTTGCACAACGTATAACTTCTGGTATACTTCATCTGCGGCCTCAAACAAGTGCTGGGGAATAGTAAAAATGGTCTCGTTGTGCTGCAGCCAGCTAAGAGCATCAGCGTTAAGGAGCCAGTCCTGCACTTGGGCTTTTTCTTTTTTGCCGGCTTCCTGTAGTTTGTACTTCTTCTTTTTGCCGGAACTATACTGCGGCTCGGCTTCGCCACCTTTGCGCATCACAGCCAGAAAAAAGCCTTCGCCTTGTACCGCATGCGGGTAAAAACGATAGCCTTCTACGCCTCGCGACACCGACCGCTCAATGCCCCAGGCCGGATCAAATTCCAGCGTCTGCGGCTCTGCTTTTTCCTGTGCGGCCAACCAGGCCATGTTTTCCTCGTTCTCAGCCTCGTTCCAGGTGCAGGTGCTATAAATCAGGATGCCGCCCGGCTTTAGTGCCTCCCATACATCCGACAAAATGCGTTGCTGCCGCCGGGCACAGAGCTGTACGTTCTCTTCAGACCACTCTTCCACTGCGTGCGGGTCTTTCCGGAACATGCCTTCGCCACTGCAGGGGGCGTCTATCACCATTACATCAAAAAAGTCGGGTAGTCTGCCGAAGTCGCGCGGGTCGTTACTGGTAACCAGCACATTGCCGGAGCCCCATTTGGCGATATTTTCAGCCAGTATGGTCGCACGTGGTTTAATGACTTCATTCGAAACAAGCAGGCTGTCAGGTGAGATCAGGCTGGCCAGGTGTGTTGATTTTCCGCCTGGTGCACCGCACAGGTCCAGCACATGCAAGGGTTGACTTAGATCTATAGTTTGTTGAAGTGCCTGCTCCAGAAACATGGAGCTTGCTTCCTGTACGTAATAGGCTCCGGCATGCAAGAGGGGGTCGAGGGTGAAGGCGGGGCGTTGGCTTAAGTAGTAGCCGGTTTGTGTCCAGGGAACACGGGGGAGATTTATTTCGTGCTTAAACTTTTGCCGGTTAACCCGGATACTGACTGGGGGTGTTTGCTGCAGCGCCTGTTGGAAGTTGGTATAGTTTGCACCTAACAGTCGCTGCATACGTGTCTCGAAGGTTACCGGGAGTTTTATCATGGTGCAAATTTAGGGATTTCTGGAAAAAGCCTTTCTATAGTTGCTCGTGCTTCTGGTGTAAATATGCTGCAACTATAGGTATATCGGCAGGGCACCAACTATAGTTTTGCAGCTCACCTGCCTCAACCCAACTATAGGCGTTGTGCTCAGCAAGCACAATGTCTCTGGATTGTAATTTGCAGACATAGGGAATGAGCTCGATGCTTTTATCAGTGTAATGATGCACCGTGGGCGTGAGCCGGCTGAGCGGGGCAACATGCAGGTGCAGCTCCTCCTGTATTTCGCGCACCAGCGCTTCGGTTTCTGATTCGCCGGCTTCTAATTTACCTCCCGGGAACTCCCATAACAAGGGTTGCGCCATAGTACTGCTGCGTTGCGTCACCAGCACCTTACCATTGTGTTCTATAATGGCACAGACTACTTTTAGCATGAGAGTTCCCGGTTGGTTATAAAGTTTGCTTTATCTGCGGCGTGGCAGCACACCACTCATCGTTACACCAACTGCATTCGCCGAGTAAGTGTTATTCAGCTGATCTTTGTACTTCATGATGGTATAGGAAAGGCCGAACCCACTGTACGCTACCTCAAAAACAGTTCCTGTAGCCGCGCTTAGTTTAAAGTTCTCCCCTATTTCATCCGCATTAAATTTAATGGCCCGGTGTGTTACAATGCCGGCTCCTACTCTGATTTTCTCGGTAGCCATCCAGTTCGCAGTGAATTGCAGCGGAACACGTGTAAGCCGGATGTGGGCATTGTCGGCCTGCGTAGTAACATACTTGTACCCGATAGTGGCACGTAACAGCAGTTGTTCAGCTTTCGGAAACTGGAACTCAGCTCCAACTGCCACTGATACGCCCTGCCCTGCTCTTACAGACTGGTCCTGCCCGTTTGTAAAGTACACTTTGGCTACTTCGTCGCCGCCGAACTCGAATGCTCCTCCTAATAACAGGCGTACCGGCTTATAGTTGGTGGTATTTTGCGGGGGCGCTGCTACTGCCACATCCTGCGCACTGGCCTGATGCAGGCAGCTAAGCCCTAAAAAAGATAGAAGTAAAAACTTCTTCATAAAAGAATAAGGTTAGAGGTTATATGCCGGAAAATTAGAGAATAATTTAATTGCTGAGAGCAGCCAGGAAGGCAAAATTTTCCACAAAATAGATGTCATAACATTGGTAGTATAGGGCTTTACAAAGCTGTGGAGCGATGTTGCTGTTGTAATCGCAAAAGAACTACTGAACAAAAAACTCCAGCTATAATCCCTTAATGGTGGTTGAAGAAGGAGGTTTGTCACTACCTTTAGAGATTAGTTAAACTAAAGCTAGTCGGCCAAACTATAGCTCTATACAGGAGGGCAACTATGGCAAGTAATGCGGCCTGCTTTTTGTACTATGCCAGTAGCAGAAGCTTACTATAAACAAGGTAACAATATAGTAATATAGTACAGTAACCTTGCCGGTAAGAACACGTTATTAGGAGTACTTTAACCCTTTACAACTC
>DATBUF010000069.1:0-7981 GCA_036516435.1 Pontibacter sp. | reverse complement strand
TGGATCAGGGTAATCGCCTCAAACAGTTCGTCGAGGGTACCAAAACCGCCTGGCAGCACCACAAAGCCCTGTGCGTATTTTACAAACATTACTTTGCGCACAAAGAAGTAGTCGAAATTGATGAGCTTATCAGAATCGATGTAGATGTTGTTGAACTGCTCGAAGGGCAGGTGAATGTTAAGTCCTACTGATTTGCCACCCTCTGAGTGGGCGCCTTTGTTACCGGCTTCCATAATGCCGGGACCACCGCCTGTAATTACGCCATAGCCGTGGCGTACTAACTTAGCCGCAATCTCTTCAGCCATCGTGTAGTACTTGTTGTCCGACTTGGTACGTGCTGATCCGAAGATGGAAACGCATGGGCCAATCTTAGCCATCTTCTCGAAACCATCCACAAACTCCGCCATTACTTTAAATATCTGCCACGAGTCGGCTATTTTAATCTCGTTCCAGTCTTTGTCCACAAACGCCTTCCGGATGCGGATTTCTTCCTCAGAGGCAGGCGGTGCCATCACCTGGCCGCTCTCGCGCAGGTCGGTTACAGAGCGCACCTTGTGCTCGTTGGCAGTCGGGTTTAGAATTGTTTGTCCGCTACCAGTGTTCAGCGATTCGTCGTGTAGTTTTGTCTTGCTTGTTTTTCTAAGCTTTGCCATAATCATTAAATCTTCTTCTCTGCAGGGCAACGTTGCCCCGCGGCGCTTTCATCAGGCGCCATTCATCATCAAAAATATAAGGCCGCGGAAGTGCAGGCAGTGAGGGAGCACTGCAAAAGCGCGGGGTGTAAATTAACTTTATTTAGAGCGGATTGCAATAACCGGATCAAGATTTGATGCCAGTACGGCCGGAATGATACCTGAGAGCATACCTATCACGGCGGATACGCCTAAGCCCAGCACAATGTTACTAACTGACAGGCCTATTTTCATCATATCCTGCGGAATGATGGTGATGAGGAACACCAGGAAGATGCCAATGGCCCCACCCAGCACACTCAGAAATACCGACTCGAACAAGAACTGGAAAAGGATGAAATAGTTTTTAGCTCCCAGTGATTTTTGTATCCCGATGATGTTAGTGCGCTCTTTTACAGACACAAACATAATGTTGGCAATACCGAAGCCGCCCACCAGAATAGCAAACCCCCCAATTACCCAGCCGGCCAGGCCAATAACATCAAAGAAACCGCTAACGGCTTGTGTAGCCATTTCGGGCCGGTTAATGGCAAAGCTGTCATCGTCGCGGGGACGCAGGCCGCGTATGTTGCGCATCAGCCCGCGTGCTTCATATTCCAGCTCCTGCAGGCCTTCGTCATCGTCACGGCCTTTTAATGCTATAGTTGTGCCAATGCCATTGGGGCCGGTATCATACATTTTGCTGAAGGCGCCAAACGGAATAATGCCCATTTTATCGAAGTTGGGCATGCCAAACATGTTTTCGCCCTGTTTCTCAACCACGCCAATTACCCGGAACCGCTGGCCGCCAACTTTCAGCTCCTGCCCCAAAGCGCTGCCATACGGGAACAGGGTTTCCGCAATTTCCTTTCCGATTACTATCACGTTGCGGGAGGCATCTACCTCCTGCGGTATAAAGTAACGGCCTTCCTCTATCGGGATATCGCTTATCTTGTTGTATTCATAGCTCACGCCTATCAGTATGCCATCCGAGATGCTGTTGCTGCGGTATTTGTAGGTGCTGCCGCCTCTCCTGGCAAATATAGCCACACCGGCATCGGTTGTCAGGGCACGGTCCATTTGCCGGAACTCGCGTACTGTTGGCTCCGGCCGCTGAAAATACTTCCACCACGGGTAGCTGCCCCCAAAGCTCCAGGGCCACTTCTCTACATAAATTACCTTATCGCCAATAAAGCTCATGCTCTCGCGCACGTTACGTTCCAGCGAATCAACCAGGGTAAAAACAGAGATAATAGCGAAGATGCCTATAGTTACGCCCAGCAGCGAGAGCAATGTGCGCAGCATGTTTGCCCGCAGTGCCTGCCAGGCAAAGCGTACACTTTCCACAACCAGCCGGATGTAAATCATAGTTTTTGGCCTATATAAAGTATATTTTCTTAAAAGTAATAATAATTCGGCCAAATTGAGTAAATTTGCGGCTCGTTTTTTTGATTATTGCCGGGTTTATTTCTTAAACATCTGCGGGCAATCCTCAGTTATAGTTACAGCGTATTTCCCTTTGTGGAATCCAAATACCGTAATATTTGATCTATGAAATTATCAGAATTTAAGTTCGACCTGCCGGAGAATTTACTGGCACTACACCCAACCGAAAACCGCGATGAGTCCCGTATGATGGTGCTGCACCGCGAAACAGGTAAGATCGAACACCGCATCTTCAAAGACATCCTGGAGTACTTCGACGACGGCGACATTATGGTTGTGAACGATACCAAAGTGTTTCCGGCCCGCCTTTATGGTAACAAAGAGAAGACCGGTGCCAAAATTGAAGTTTTCCTGCTGCGCGAACTTAACAAAGACATACACCTGTGGGATGTGCTGGTTGACCCGGCCCGTAAGATCCGTGTAGGCAACAAACTGTATTTCGGCGAAAGCGACCTGGTAGCTGAAGTAATTGACAACACTACGTCGCGTGGCCGTACTATTAAGTTTTTATTTGATGGCACAGACGAGGAGTTTTATAAAACAATAAACGACCTGGGCGAAACACCGCTGCCAAAGTACATTAAGCGCGAGGCTGAGCCGGAAGACCGTGAGCGTTACCAAACCGTTTATGCCAAAAATGTAGGTGCTGTAGCAGCACCGACTGCCGGCCTGCACTTTACCCGCGAGGTGCTGAAGCGCCTGGAAATAAAAGGTGTGGATGTGGCGCCACTTACGTTACACGTTGGTCTAGGCACGTTCCGCCCCGTAGATGTGGAAGACCTGACCAAGCACAAAATGGACTCTGAGAACTTTATGGTACCGGGTACTACTGCCGAAATGGTAAACAAAGCGCTCGACAACAAGAAGCGTGTTTGCGCCATCGGTACAACTACCATGCGTGCACTGGAGTCCTCAGTGTCGGCGAGCAACCGCCTGAAGCCGAACGAAGGCTGGACGGATCGTTTCATCTTCCCTCCATATGATTTCAAGATTGCGAACAGCCTGGTTACCAACTTCCATATGCCGGAATCTACACTGTTGATGATGACAGCTGCTTTTGGCGGATATGACTTGGTAATGAAAGCATACGAAGAGGCTGTGAAAGAAAAATACCGCTTCTTTAGCTACGGCGATGTAATGCTGATCATCTAAGTATAAATTACTTGTAAATTATAAATTGAAAGCCCCGGCCATACAGGTCGGGGCTTTCAATTTATAGCTGGTGAGACGCTCACGAGTCTAAAAGACGTTGTGAGGGCCTTTAGCAAGAGAAAAGCCTCCTGCCGCAAGTTTAGCAGAGCGTAACTTGTGGCTGTACATGATGAGAAGTTTGTAACTTCTCTGCTTTGCAAAAGCAACTATAACGATGGCTGTAACTATAGAACTATAGTTTATAGTTACCGGGAGAATTATAGTTTGTACTTCAGCTAAACCGCACTACAACGTATAAGCCTGCTTTCCTGAACTATAGATCCTTGCAATCTATCGTTTTCTGCTCCTCAGAAAGCCAGTTACAAACTGGCACGATACCAGCCACAAGTTACGCTCCGCTAAACTTGCGGTATTAACCTTTAAACTCTCTAATTTGCCAGCTCCCAAACTATAAAACTTTCTAACTTTGCCCTATGGCGCAGCAACTCCCTGAATATGCAATTATAGTTGCCGGCGGCTCCGGCAGCCGCATGCAGCACGATATACCGAAGCAGTTTATACCTGTAGCAGGTAAGCCCATCCTGATGCACACTATAGAGCGGTTTTACAACTATAGTGCACACATCAGGCTAGTGGTGGTACTGCCGAAGGAGCAACTGGAAACATGGCGGGAGCTATGCCGGGAGCATGAATTTAAGATCTTCCATATGACGGTGCCCGGTGGAGCTACGCGTTTTGGTTCAGTTAAGAATGGCTTAGGTGCTGTGATCGGAGACGGCCTGGTGGCTGTGCATGATGGCGTGCGGCCATTTGTAGCGAAAGAAACTATAGCTGTTGCCTTTGCTGCCGCCGCAAACTATGGCAGTGGGGTAGTAGCTGTGTCGCCCAAAGACTCTATCCGGGAACTGACTGCAGATGGAAGTATAGCTGTGCCCCGCGCAAACTATAAACTGGTACAAACGCCGCAGGTCTTCAGGGCAGGTATACTACAGAGAGCGTACGAACAGCCAGAGCAGGCGCATTTTACCGACGATGCTTCGGTTGTGGAAAGTATAGGGGAGAAGATTACGCTCGTGGAAGGCAGTTACCGTAACATTAAAATCACCACGCCCGAAGACCTGATACTGGCTGAAGCCTTTGGAAAGGAGCAACTATAGTACTGGTTGGCGAGCTGCTTCCAGAAAGGCCTGGTTTTCTAAAACAGCCCTTTCGGAGATCGGCTCCAAAACAGGATCAGGTTTGGACAGGTTGAGCAGGTAACCCTCCAACGGAATGAGGTTGTGCAGGTCGTGCGTAATGCAGAAAACCGTTTTTTGTTGCTCCTGCACCCAGTGTTGTAGCAACTGAAATACCTTGTTCTTATAGTACACATCCAGCTGTTGGGTAGGTTCATCCAGTAGGTTTATGCCCGCGTCCTGCAGCATGAGCTGTGCCAGCCACACCAATTGTTGCTCCCCACCCGATAGTGTTGTGAAGTCATGATCCTGCAGGTGTGTGAGCTGTAGTTGCGCCAGTACACGGGCAGCCGTCTCATAGTCTGCGGAAGTATAATGTTCGAAAAAGCGTTTCTTCCGGAAAAGGCCCATCACCACCAGGTCGAGTACTTTTATGGAAAAGGAAACAGCATTGTGCTGTGGCAGGTAGGAAAGGAGGCCCTGTTTGGTAGCATGTGGCAGGTTTTTCAGGTTGCGGCCCTGCACAAGCAGTTCGCCCTGGTAAGGCACCTGCTGCTGAAAGGTTTTGAAAAAGGTGGTTTTGCCCGCTCCGTTGTGCCCGATAATGGCTATAAAGGCAGGAGCAGGTACACAAAAAGAAAGGTTGCGGATCAGAGTACGCGACTCATAACCCGCAACCAGATTTTTTATCTCAACGATCAAGCCTTGCTTAATTATGAACTATAAATTATGAGCTATGAATTACAACTGGTTCTGTTAACCATTCATAATCCGTAATTCATCATTCATAATTAATGTTAGTACTCGTCCTCGTTAAACATGAAGTCTTCCTTGGTCGGATAGTCAGGCCAGATCTCTTCGATGTTCTCGTAAGGCTGTCCGTCATCTTCCAGGGCCTGCAGATTTTCTACTACTTCCATTGGGGCGCCTGAGCGGATTGAGTAGTCAATTAACTCATCTTTAGTTGCAGGCCAGGGTGCGTCCTCCAGGTATGATGCTAATTCTAGTGTCCAGTACATAGTATGTTTCTCCTTAACTAATTGTTGGCTGTTTTTGGATTGGTTTGCAAAAGTATAAATAAATATAAAAACAAAAATTTATACTTAAAAATTTTGCTTTTTTATCCGTTTTTTACAACACAACGGATAAAGCAGGTAAATGTTCAAAATAGCGCATAATATTTTATTATGCAATCAAATTCCATAACAAAAGCTGCATTGCAGCCTATCAGGCTACAAAAAGCGGAAGCCTGCTACAGGTAACAGGCTTCCGCTTTTAAAATGGTTTAGCCGTGTTATGCGTTGTTACTATAAGAGACCAGTTTCTCTTTTAAGCCCTCAATTAACTCCTGCTTCGTGTTTATTTTACGCTTAAAGTTGCGGATCTTACCCTGCAGCATGCTTCGGAAGGTCTCGTTGCTTGGCGAATCGCTTAGTTTGTCCAGGTTCTGCTCCAGTACTTCCAGTTCACCTTTATCTGACTTTA
This sequence comes from Pontibacter sp., assembly GCA_036516435.1. GTDB lineage: Bacteria > Bacteroidota > Bacteroidia > Cytophagales > Hymenobacteraceae > Pontibacter. The sequence continues at coordinate 2,052 of DATBUF010000069.1, read as the reverse complement.
TGAAATCCTTCAGGGCGTTGATGCGGGCCTGCAGGCCTTCTGCCTCACTTTGCTTTTCGTTGCTGGCCTGCTGGCGCTTCCGGATGTAATGCTCCAGGCTGCTGGTCTCAAATATTTTATCGCAGGCTTTTATAAACTGCTCCCATACCATGTCCGAAACCGAAGGGTGCACCGGGCCTACCTTTTTCCACTCGGCCTGTAGTTCCTTGGCACGACGCACAGCATCACCGAGGTTGGTTACTTGCAGCAGGTTATCAGCTTCCGCTACCAGCTGCTTTTTCTTTTCGTAGTTGGTTTCGTAAAACTGCTCGCGCGATGCGTTCTTCTCGTTGTTGATCTTCACTTTCAGGCGCTCAAAAAAGTGGTTGTGCGCCTTGCGGAAATCTGTCCAGAGCTTGCTGACAGTTTTGCGGGGCAGGCTGCTGTCAATTTCTTTCCACTGGTTTTGCAGCTGCTTCAGCTTGGCTGTTGTGTTTTCCCAGTCCTCGGAGTTCTGCAGCGCTATCGATTGCCTGATCAGGTCTCTGTACTTGTCGTATGCGTAGTTCTGCATGCGCTTCTTATCCTCAAAGAAGTTCTTTTTTCGCTCAAAAAAGGCTTCAATCGGTGTTCTGAAACGCTCCTCAATTTCTTCAGTCAGTTCCTTGTCTACAGGGCCCGTCTTGATCCAGGTAGTACGCAGTTCCTTCAGCTTTTCTGAGGCCTCTTTCCACTCAATGCTGTCCTGTAAAGCTTCGGCTTCCTGAATTAACCCTACCTTAATGGTCAGGTTCTTCTCGCGGTTCTGCTTTATAGTTTCATTTATATCTTCTTCTGCTTTGCTCAGGATCTGGTGCATGGCCTCAAAGTCGCCAAGGGCATCGTAGTTGCCTACCTGTTCCTTCATATGCAGCACTTTCATCAGAAAAGAGCCCTTGTTTTCAGAAGAAGCGATCCGCTCGAGCAGGGTGTTTACTTTCTCGCGAAACATTTCAAAACGCTTCGCAAAGTATACCAGCGAGTCGTTCTCTGATTCTTTTACATCGCCTACCTGGCGTGCCGGGTAGGTCATAAAGGGTTTTAACCACACCTGCTGGTCCTGAATAAAGCCGTATTTCTGGGCTTCTTCCAATAGCTCGTTGTTTTCCATTTGGATGGATAGGGTTATGCGTCGAAAAATAGGGTAAGAGCACTTTTTAAACTAACTTTAGCATACGCAGCTTTACCGGTAGCGTTTAGCGGGGCAGGCTGCATAAGCAGGTGCCCTTCAGGTAGTTTGCGGTAAAAGCCTGTTGCAAAGCAAGTATAAGTATACTCACTCTAATAGTATTTTACAAGTTTAACGATTTCGGCGCAATATTCTGAAGGGTAAATGCATGAAATTTTTACGATATTTGTATTTGACTGACAGACAAAATCGGGGCAGGCTAATACCCGCACCAATACCTGTATTTTTCCCGGAAGTATAACCTCACTAAAAGATAGCATGAGCAACGAAAAGATCATTTTCTCAATGGCCGGGGTAAGCAAAATTTACCCTCCGCAGAAACAAGTACTTAAAAATATTTACCTGTCGTTTTTCTACGGCGCCAAAATTGGTGTGCTGGGCCTCAACGGTTCCGGTAAATCAAGCCTGTTAAAAATTATTGCAGGCGTAGACAAACAGATACAGGGCGAAGTAGTCTGGAGCCCCGGCTATAGTGTGGGCTACCTGGAGCAGGAGCCACAGCTGGACCCAACCAAGACTGTGCGCGAAGTGGTGGAAGAAGGCGTAGCTGAAGTGGTGGCCTTGTTGAAGGAGTTCGACGAGATCAACATGAAGTTTGCTGAGGAGATGACCGATGATGAGATGAACAAGCTCATTGTACGCCAGGGCGAAGTACAGGAAAAACTGGATCAGCACAACGCCTGGGAACTGGATAACCGCCTGGAGCGCGCCATGGATGCCCTGCGTACGCCGCCGGAAGATGCCGTGATCGGAAACCTGTCGGGTGGTGAGAAGCGTCGCGTAGCCTTGTGCCGCCTGTTGTTGCAGGAGCCGGATGTGCTGTTGCTGGATGAGCCTACCAACCA
>DATBUF010000068.1:0-3012 GCA_036516435.1 Pontibacter sp. | reverse complement strand
CAAAGCGGTTCCTGCACAGCCACAAGACTTTCTAATCATCAACCTCGATACTCAAGCTCAATTTAACAATCCAACAATTCCTCTTAACTTGCCAGGTATACTTCCGTTTATATAGCTATGAAAGAAATTCGACTCACGCTGGCAGGTGCAGCCCTTAACCAGACTCCTATGGACTGGGACAACAACCTGCAGAACATCAAAGATGCTATTACTAGGGCAATTACCAACCAGGTGGATATACTGCTGCTGCCAGAGCTCTGCATTACAGGCTATAGTTGCGAGGACATGTTCCTGAGTCCCTGGCTCGGGGATACGGCTTTCCGGAAATTGCTGCAGGTAAAGGAGTGGTGCGAAGGCATTACTGTTTGTGTGGGAGTACATATCTGGATCGATAAACAGGTGTACAACACGGCCTGCGTCATCAGGAATAAAGAAATTATTGGTTTTACGGCAAAGCAGTTCCTCGCCAAAGACGGCATACACTACGAGCCACGCTGGTTTACCGAATGGCCCGCCGGGGAGGTAAAGGAGTTTGAGATGCTGGGCCAGAAGTACCAGATAGGTGACCTGGTGTACGAGGAGCAGGGGGTTAAGTACGCTTTTGAGATCTGTGAGGATGCCTGGAGGCCCAACCGTCCTGCAGGGCGCCATATGGCCAAAGGTGTGCAGTTGATACTGAACCCAAGCGCCAGTCATTTTGCCATGAGCAAGACAGACCTACGCTCCCGATTGGTACTGGAGGCATCTAAGCAATACAAGTGCACTTATGTATATGCCAACCTGCTGGGCAACGAGGCCGGTAAAATCATTTTCGACGGGGAAGTACTGATTGCCCAACATGGCAAGCTGCTGAAACGAAACGACCTGCTTTCTTTCGAGAATGTAGACATGGAAGTGGCTGAAGTTACTTTCAAGGATGCACCTGTTACTGATGAGCCCATCAACTACCTTCCTCCGGCAAATGAGAATGAGGAGGCGATGGCAGCTCTTAGCCTGGGCTTGTTCGATTATATGCGTAAAAGCCGGAGCCGTGGGTTTGTACTGTCGCTGAGTGGGGGTGCCGATTCTTCGCTGTGTGCCGTGGCTGTGGCCGAAATGGTGCGCCGTGGGGTGGATAGTTTAACAGTGCTGGGCTTTGTAGCCAAAACCCAGTTATTCCCCCTGAAGGATGCTGCATACTTTGATACGTTAACACCTGAGCAGGCAAAACGTGAGTTGGTAGGCAGGCTGCTGACCTGTGCCTATCAGGGTACGGTCAATTCCTCTGATGATACCTACAACTCAGCAAAAGAACTGGCGCAAAGCATAGGGGCCGTATTCTATAGTTGGACGATAGACGATCAGGTAAAAGGGTACACCTCTATTATAGAAGCAGCCATCGACCGGCCACTTACCTGGGCAGAGGATGATCTTACGCTGCAGAACATTCAGGCGCGCGTACGTGCCCCGTCTATCTGGATGCTGACGAACATAAAAGGGGCGCTCCTGCTGGCAACCTCGAACCGCAGCGAAGCGGCTGTGGGCTATGCCACCATGGATGGCGACACAGCCGGCAGTATTTCACCTATAGCAGGCATCGATAAGGCATTTGTCCGGCAGCTGCTGGTGTGGTGCCAGACCGAACTAGGCTACGAAGGATTGCAGTATGTAAACAATTTGCAGCCATCGGCAGAGTTACGACCCGCCAAAGAGGCCCAGACCGATGAAAAAGACCTGATGCCTTATGAGGTACTGAACCAGATAGAACGGCTTGCCTTTTTCGAACGGTATGCGCCCCAAGAAGTCTATGATAAGCTGCTGCAGGCAGGAGTGGCCGATGCGGAAACCATACAGGGCTGGCTTACCAAGTTCTATAGTTTGTGGAGCCGCAACCAGTGGAAGCGCGAACGCTATGCCCCGGCTTTTCACCTGGACGATTACAACCTGGACCCGCGTAGCTGGCTGCGCTTCCCTATCCTGAGCGGTGGTTTCAGAGAGGAACTGAGCCACTTAGGGGACCAAACTTCGCATTGATGTTCCGCAGAAAGCAAAGCACAGGGCAACTATAAAGTGTAGCCATACTTTATAGTTGCCCTGTGCTTCTTTTTGTAGCTGCGCTATTTATTGTAACTTTGGCTGCACACGATCATCACCTTTATATGAGTTTACTAAGCTATATTACCTGGAACGTAGATCCGGAAATATTTAATATCGGGCCCATATCTGTTCGCTGGTACGGGCTGTTGTTCGCACTGGCCTTTGTGTTTGGGCAACGCATCCTGAGCAAGATCTATGTTACTGAAGGGCGTACCGAAGGTGATGTGGATGCTATTACGCTGTACATGATTATAGGAACTGTAATTGGTGCCCGCCTGGGACATACGCTGTTCTACGACCCGGAGTATTACCTGAGCAACCCTATAGAAATCCTAAAGATATGGAAGGGCGGCCTGGCAAGTCATGGAGCAACTATAGGTATACTGCTGGCGCTGTGGCTCTTCAGCCGCAACTATAAATTTAACTACATGTGGGTGCTGGACCGCATTGTAATTGTGGTGGCATTGGGCGGGGCCCTGATCCGGCTCGGGAACCTGATGAACTCCGAAATAATAGGGAAGGTGTCAGATGCGCCGTGGGCCTTCAAGTTCCTGCAGAATCATGAAATGATAAACGGTGTAGCTGCTTCTCAGGATCCGCGCCACCCGACACAGTTGTACGAGTCGCTGTGTGCCTTTCTGCTGTTTGTGCTGCTGTACTGGCTCTGGAAAAAGTATAAAGGAGCCTTACCACTCGGTCTGCTTTTCGGCTTGTTTGTAACGATACTGTTTACCTTCCGCTTCCTGGTAGAGTTTCTGAAAGAGAACCAGGTAGATTTTGAAGATACCATGACCCTGAACATGGGGCAGCTGCTGAGTATTCCGCTGATCTTACTTGGCTTATTTGTACTGCTCAGGGTATGGCAGAACCCGAAACCAGCCTTACCGGGAGGTAAACTAAGCGAAGCCAGCTAACAAAAAGGGGCTGCAGGTAAGA
>DATBUF010000067.1:0-2550 GCA_036516435.1 Pontibacter sp. | reverse complement strand
CTCTTTCTTATAAATACGAAAAAGGATCTGCCTAACCCCAAAGCAGAAGAATTTACTAAATTCATGTCCATTAGGAAGCGTAGAAGCTACTTAGAAACAATCGCCTCACTCAATACACGTCTACTATGGCCAGATATATCTGTTTCTTATAGTCAAAAGGTATTCGAAGTACATGATTTTTACTTAAGGCTTCTTCCAAATTATGTAGTGAAGTATATTGGTATCCCTACTTACGATTATCTAGCAGGCCTGAGAGCTAACACTTTATTATCCAGGTCTATAATTCTTATAGATCAAGGCTTATCAAATAGAAACTTCTTTGGTTGGAACAGCGAAAATTTTGAAGAATTACTAACAAACTTAATAAAAATTTCAAGTACCAAAGGATTTACACTATACATAAAGCCGCACCCTACACACCTGCAGTTTAGGAAAAACTACAGCAAGCTGCTACATAACAAAACGCAAATTATTGATGATGCCCAGCTAGAGAGCGTAATAGCCAAAACCCCAATTATCATCGGCTTCTTCTCCACCCTTTTACTCCCCCTCGCTGCCCTACCCCATACAACGCTTATTACTCTGGAAAATCACCCGGCAGGCAAGCTAGATGTATCTAAGTCGTTTATTGATGCGGGAGTGGCGCACCCTGTTTATAGTTTGGAGGAACTTCCCTGGGCGCTGGAGCATATTGAGCTGCTCCACCAGCAGCAGCTGCCTAACAAGAAAAAGTTTGAGGAAGAATGGCTTTATAAGTTTGATGGTAAGGCAGGAGAAAGACTGCGGGACATACTTTTGAGTGATGAACTATAAAACAGAAGTGGCGCCAAACTATAGATTGGCGCCACTTCTGTTCTTTTGTACTTATACGCTTGCTGCGGCTTCAGCAGGAGTATGTATCTTTTCTTTGAAATACTCCAGTGTGCGGCGTAAGCCTTCAGCGCGGTCAACTTGTGGCTCCCAGCCTAATATCTCGCGCGCTTTGCTGATGTCTGGCTGGCGCTTCTGCGGATCATCTTTGGGCAGTGGCTGGTACTCTACTTTCAGCTCCACGCCTGTCAGGTTGCAGATTTCTTCGGCAAACTCCTTAATTGTAATCTCAGACGGGTTGCCCACGTTTACCGGCAAGGCATAGTCGCTGAACAACAGGCGGTAAATACCTTCCACCAGGTCATCTACATAACAGAACGAGCGGGTCTGCGAGCCATCCCCAAAAATGCTGAGTGGCTCTCCACGCAGTGCCTGGCTCAGGAAAGCAGGTAGTACACGGCCATCATCCAGGCGCATGCGCGGGCCATAGGTATTGAAGATGCGCACAATGCGTGTCTCCAGCCCGTGATGCATGTGGTACGCCATGGTCATAGCCTCCTGGAAGCGCTTGGCCTCATCATAGCACCCACGCGGACCAACCGGATTCACATTACCCCAGTAGTCTTCGTTTTGCGGATGCACCAACGGGTCGCCGTACACTTCAGATGTAGAAGCAATCAGCATACGGGCGCCTTTTGCTTTGGCTAAGCCAAGCAGGTTGTGCGTACCCAGCGAGCCTACCTTCAGCGTCTGGATCGGAATTTTCAGGTAATCGATCGGGCTGGCAGGCGATGCAAAATGCAGGATGTAGTCGAGTTCGCCAGGCACGTGTACAAACTTAGACACATCGTGGTGGTAAAATTCAAAATCCGGCGAGCTAAACAGGTGTTCAATGTTTTCCAGATTACCTGTAATGAGGTTATCCATGGCAATCACATGATACCCCTCTTTTATAAATCTATCGCAGAGGTGGGAGCCCAGAAAGCCCGCTCCGCCTGTGATAAGTACTCTTTTCTTAGCCATGTTTATACAGTTGCTTTAAGTTCGGTTACAGGCTGTTTTACCCCAATGCCATAGTACATAAACCCTTTCTCGTTCAGGTCTTTGGCATCGTAAATGTTGCGGCCGTCGAATACTACTTTTTCTTTCATCAGTTTACCTGCCACCGTAAAGTTTGGAGAGCGGAACTCCGGCCACTCGGTTACCAGCAGCAGCGCATCAGCATCGATCAGCGTTTCGTACTCGTCTTTGCCATACTGGATGGTATCCCCCAGCGTATGCTGTGCTTCTTTCATGGCAACCGGGTCGTAAGCTTTTACCTGTGCGCCTTGCTCCAGCAGTTTCTTGATGATCACCAGCGATGGTGCCTCCCGCATGTCGTCTGTTTTAGGCTTGAACGACAGGCCCCATACAGCAAAAGTTTTGCCGGCCAGGTTGCCGCTAAAGTGGTTCATGATCTTGTTGAACAGCACCGATTTCTGATTCTCGTTTACTTCTTCTACAGACTTGAGCACCCGCATGTCATAACCATTCTCGTTGGCAGTACGGATCAGGGCTTTTACATCCTTCGGAAAGCAGGAGCCGCCGTACCCGATGCCTGGGTAAATGAATTTGTTACCAATACGGGCATCAGAGCCAATACCTCTGCGTACCATGTTCACATCGGCACCCATAATTTCACACAGGTTGGCAATATCGTTCATGAAGCTGATCTTGGTGGCCAGCATCGCGTTAGCCGCA
>DATBUF010000066.1:0-12667 GCA_036516435.1 Pontibacter sp. | reverse complement strand
GATTCAGATAAGTTTAATTCGGACATCGTATCAGACAAATCCTCTACTTCCAGCATGCTGCCGGAGGGCAGGTCGCCTAACCGGATGTCGCCGATTCTGACACGTACGAGGCGCAGGGTAGGAAAACCAGCAGCAGCAGTCATTTTGCGGACCTGGCGAAACTTGCCTTCGGTAACGGTAATGGAAACCCAGCTGGTAGGGCCGTGCCGGTCGTCGCGGATCTTGCGGCTGCGTGGGGCAAAGTTGGGAGACTGCTCCAGCCGGAAAGCCGCGCAGGGTAGCGTGATGTAAGAATCACCTTTCAGGCCAATTTGCACGCCCTGTTGCAGTTGCAGAATCGCTTCATCGGTTATCAGGCCATCCACCTGCGCATAATATTCTTTCTCTACGTGCTTGCTCCGGACCTGCTCGCTTACTTTGCCGTCGGTGGTGAGCAGCAGCAGGCCTTCGCTGTCCTCGTCCAGGCGGCCGATGGCCATGGTGCCTTCCGGGAAACTATGGAGTTCGCCCAGGAGCTTTTTCTTTTTCTGATCGCAGACAAACTGGCTCAGGTAGCCGTAAGGCTTGTGCAGGATAAAGTGGCGGTGCGTCATGCTGAAAGGGTACTATAAAGTTGCAAGTTATGCAATTTATAGTTGTGGCTTGCGCAGCATGCGTCCGGCCCGCTCCCCGGTAAAGGTGTTGGTCTCTTTAATTACCTTGCCATTCACGATCACGTACCTGAAGCCACCTGAAAGCTGCATGGGTTCTTCGTAGGTGGCACGTTCTCTTATCTCCGAAGGATCAAACAGCAAAAGGTCAGCTTTGTAGCCTGGCTTTATGAGCCCACGATCTGTTAAACCTATAGTTTCAGCGGTAAGGCCGGTCATTTTGCGGATGCCTTCTTCCAGCGGGAAAAGTTGCTTTTTCAGAACAAATGTCTCGATCATGCGGGCAAAGGAGCCGAAGCTGCGGGGGTGGTTCATAAAAGGGCTGCCATCGGTGCACAGCATGGTGTGCGGGTAAGCCAGCAGGGTATCCTGCAATGCCTCATCCATAATAAAGTATGCCCCGAAAGCGCCATAAGGGCCAATGTCTTCCATCAGCGCCACTTCAAAAGACTTCCCGAGTTCGGCTGCTACCTGCTCCAGTGTTCTTCCTCTAAAAGGGCCCGTGCCGATCAGGGTGGCTGCCGGACCGTTTCGCTGCTCTATTTTGTCTCTCAGAAACTGCCGGAGCTCTTCGCCGCGCGTTGCTTTTACCGCCTCATAGTTGTGGGGCAGCTTGGCCCAGTCCGGGAACAGGATCTCGATAGAGGTATAGCTGGCAGTATAGGGGTAAAAATCGGCGGTCGCCTGTATACCGTTTGCTCGTGCCGTGTCTAAAAGCCTGCAGATTTCTTCGGCGCGTTCAGTGCCTTTGCCATATACCACTTTTATATGCGAGACCTGTACAGGGCAGTACGTGCCTTGCGAGAGCAGCTCTTCAATAGCCGGAATAATGGTGGCATCGTTTTCAGAGCGCATGTGGCTCATGAGCATGCCGCCGCGCTGGCCCACAATTTTTGCCAGCCGGTCCAGTTCCGGGGTTTTGCAGTTAAAACCGGGGTTATACTCCAGACCGGTCGTCATACCGAAGCAACCCAGGTCTATGGCTTCGTGCAGCAGCTGCTCCATTTCAGCAAAGTCAGCTTCGGAAGGCTCTGCTTTGTACTTCGTTCCGGACTGCATTCGGATGGTGTTGTGGCCGGCAAACATCACAATGTTTACGCCTGGCTGCAGTTCCTCCACACGGCGCATCCAGTTGCCCAGCGGCTCTCCCGAACTATAGCTGTCCTCGCTCAGGTCAGGGCTGAAGCCATCCTGGCCCAGGCAAATGGTTGTTACGCCCATCGCCAGGAAATTAGTGAAGTCAGGCGTTTTGAACGGTTCGCCGTGGGCGTGTGCGTCAATAAAGCCGGGTGTAAGTATAAGCCCTTCCCCGTTTATGATTTTTCTGGCCGCATACGAGGCCGCTTTATGCTTCCCGATCAGGCAAATCTCATCATCCTTTACCCATACATCGGCCAGGTAAGGGGTGTGGCCTGTGCCATCGTATACCGTAGCTCCGGTTATCAGCAGGTCATAGTTCATGTGCAGGGGTTCTGGGATTAAAAAGCGTATACGAACATACTGATTTTTGGAGATAAAACGCTACAGGTGCTTATGCTAGTTCGTTGAGCAGATCTTCCAGGTCGAGGGGGCGGGTGTACATGTTTACGGCACCCTCTTCGGTTCTGGGCCATTGCGCACGGGGGCGGTCCCAGTATAGTTCCAGGCCGTTCTGGTCAGGGTCGTTGAGGTAAATGGCTTCTGATACGCCGTGGTCGGAGGCGCCGGAGAGCGGGTAACCGGCCTCGATCAGCCGTTTAACTATAGCAGCCAGGTCTTTGCGCGTGGGGTAGAGGATGGCTGCGTGAAAAAGCCCTGCGCTGCGCACAGGAGCCGGACCGGCGCCTTTGCTGTACCAGGTGTTCAGCCCGATGTGGTGGTGGTAGCCGCCAGCTGAAATAAAAGCTGCCTCCGAGCCGTATAGCTGCATCAGTTCAAAGCCAAGCAGGCCGGTGTAAAATTCCAGTGCCCGGTCCAGGTCTGTTACTTTCAAATGCACATGACCGATGCTGGCTTGGGCAGGTACTTTATAGTTATCTTCCATTGTCAGGTTAAAACAGCTGTTGATAGTTATACTTCAATTTCTCAAATTTAGGTTGAATGAAGGAGCTAAACTATAAAAGCAGGTAAGCGTTGCAGGTATACTATGGCAGAACTTAAATTATTTATGACGTTGCTGGGCTGCAGGCCGCCGGGCCGCAACACCGAACAGCACGATGTTTTCTTTGGTATTGCAGCGCATGTGAGCGGTTTGATTCCCCAGATAAAGCAATTCTGGCCGGGTGCCGGTACCATACACCTCGATGCCTGGCGCGAAGTAACGCTAGTGGACGGCTACCGGATAAGCGTGGTGCCGAAGTCTGAGGACGTGCCGGAAACGGATCAGCAGTTATACTTTTTAAACCTGGGCGGGTACAAGGCGGCGGAGTTTGATGAATTTCATTATAAACTGCTGGTAGTAGCAAAAGATAAGAACGAGGCCATCCGGCGGGCCAGGCAGACTGCGTTTTACAAACATACCAGCATCCCCGGCGCACCCGCGCACATCGACGATAAGTTCGGGGTAGACGTAGATGACCTGCACGAGGTAAAAGACATCCTGGCTCCGGAACTGAAAGCAGCGTTCAGGCTTCTTATTAAACCAGGCGGTACCGGCGAGAGCGATGCCTTACACCTGGGCTATTTCCCGTTCAGTAAACTATAGTTTGTTTGCGTAAACCTACTACTGGCTTTGCTGTTATAGCAGCACACGCATACACCCCTACATGAACAATACGCATAACGTATACACCTGCATGAAACTATACTTCCCGTTTGTTTTGCTTGCGCTTATAGTTGTTTCCTGTGGCGGAAAGCAGGAAAAGATACAACCTGCGGTAGAGGATATTTCGGAGGCGGTTTACGCATCGGGGGTGGTGAAGAGCCGCAACCAGTACCAGGTGTTCCCGACAGTGAGCGGCACTATTCAGAAGTTGTTTGTAACAGAAGGCGATGTAGTGGAAAGTGGCACGCCCCTGCTGAAGATCGACAACGAAACCGCCCGCCTGAGCACTGAAAATGCCCGGATAGCGGCCGAATACGCCCGTGTAAGCGCCAACCGGGAAAAACTGACTGAGCTGCAGGAAAACATCAGCCTGGCCCGTGCCCGCAAGCAGACAGACTCGCTGCTGCTGGTGCGCCAGCGCAATTTGTGGGCAAAAAACATTGGCACCCGTGTAGAGCTGGAGCAGCGTGAACTGAACTATAGAAACTCAGCTACAGCTTACAACACCGCCCGGCTCCGCTACAACGACCTGCAGAAGCAGCTGAACCTGACCGCCCGGCAGGCACAGAAAAACCTGGAGATCAGCCAGGTGATGAGCGATGATTATACTGTAAAAAGCGAGACAGCCGGTAAAGTATACAGTGTATTGAAGGAAGTAGGAGAGCTCGTGAGCCCCCAGACACCTGTTGCTATAGTTGGAGATGCGAACGATTTTATAGTGGAACTGCAGGTGGATGAGTATGACATTGTGCGTGTAAAGCCCGGCCAGCGCGTGCTCCTGAATCTCGACAGCTACAAAGGGCAGGTGTTTGAGGCAGAAGTATACAAAGTGAACCCGGCCATGAACGAACGCACGCGCTCCTTTACAGTAGAGGCACGTTTTACGAAAAGCCCGCCGGAACTATATCCTAACCTCTCTACCGAGGCCAACATCATTATTCAGCAAAAAAAGCAGGCACTGACCATCCCCCGCGATTACCTGCTGGAGGGGAGCTACGTGCTGAACGAAGACGGTGAGAAAGTAAAGGTTACCACCGGGCTGAAGGACTACCAGAAAGTGGAGATTGTGGAGGGCCTGGCAAAAGACGCCTTTATCTTAAAACCGGCATCATGAACGGCAAGCTGATTGTTGGCATAGCAAAGTCGTTGCTGGTGGCACGCTGGAAGCAGACACTGGTAGCTGCCGTAGGCGTAACGTTCAGTATTGCCATGTTTATAACGCTGCTCAGTTTCATGAACGGGCTAAACGACCTGCTGGACGGCCTGATCCTGAACCGTACGCCGCATGTGCGCCTCTACAACGAGATCAAGCCCAGCGAGGACCAGCCTGTCAATATTTCCCCTGAGTTCAGGAATTCGCACAACTTTATCAGTTCTGTAAAAGCAGGTATTACGCGCCAGGAAATCTACAACAGTGGCCCTGTGTTGCAGGCCGTTAAGAGCGACCCGCGTGTGCTGGGTGCCACGCCAAAGCTCGCTACCCAGGTGTTTTATAACGAAGGCACCATTGATATTACCGGCGTAATAAACGGCATTGATGTGGAAGAGGAGATGCGCCTGTTCAATTTCGGGGATTATGTAACTGCCGGTACAGCTACCGATGCCCAGCACGTAGCCAACAGCATTATACTGGGGAAAGGTCTTGCCGAGATTCTGGCAGCCGATATCGGGGATGTGGTGCAGGTAACAACTGCCCAGGGAGAGCGCTTTCCGCTGAAAGTGGTTGGTTATTTTCAGTCGGGGATACAGGAGATTGACAAGGTGCAGAGCTATGCCTCTATTGCTACTACCCAGAAGCTGCTGGGCAAGCCTGCCAACTACTTCACGGATATACAGGTAAAGCTCTATGACCTGGACCTGGCGCCTGCTGTTGCCCGGGAATACGCCCAGCTGTTTGATATTGATGCAGAAGACATCCAGACGGCCAATGCCCAGTTCGATACCGGTAGCAGTATCCGTTCGCTTATTTCGTATGCCGTAGGTGTTACGCTCCTTATAGTTGCAGGCTTTGGTATCTTCAACATCCTGAACATGATGATCTACGAGAAGATGGACTCTATCGCGATTCTGAAAGCGACAGGGTTCTCGGGTGGGGATGTGAACAAGGTCTTTCTGGTAATTGCGCTGAGTATCGGCTTTTTCGGGGGAGTGGTGGGTTTGGTGTTCGGGTTTATCTTTTCCGTCATCATCGATAACATACCCTTTAATACGGCTGCCCTGCCAACTATAAAAACATACCCGATCAACTATAGCCCGGTTTTCTATTTTATCGGCGGTACTTTTGCGCTCATTACCACGTATTTTGCCGGCTTTTTCCCGGCCCGCAAAGCCAGCAAAGTTGATCCGGTAGAAATAATCAGGGGAAAGTAGAACTAAGATGTAGGGAGTGGAAGGATGTTAGGATCAGGCTATAGTTGCTATAGTACAGATTTGATAGATGACACAACAGCCAACTATAGCTTACCACCGAAACTATAGTTTAAACGAGTAAAGCACCGATGCCAGAAATTATACTTGAAGCAAGGCACATCACGAAGGAATTTCATGACCCTGTAACTGTACAGGTGTTGCATGATATTACGTTTACGGTAAACAAAGGCGAATTTGTATCGGTCATCGGCAAGTCGGGGTGTGGCAAATCTACGCTGCTCTACATCCTGTCAACTATGGATACCGATTACAAGGGCGAGCTGCTGATTGACCGGGAACGAATGACCGGCAGAAGGGATGTGGAACTGGCTGCGATCCGGAACGAGAAGATCGGGTTTGTGTTCCAGTTTCATTATTTGCTGAACGAGTTTACAGTACTGCGCAACGTAATGCTTCCGGGGCTGAAACTGAACCGGCACAGCGAGCAGGAGGTGGAACACCGGGCCCTGGAACGCCTCAAAATGCTGGGCATAGCGCACCTGGCACACAAAATGGCTTACCAGGTATCGGGTGGCGAAAAACAGCGGGTGGCCATTGCGCGTGCCCTCATCAACGATCCGCACATAATTATGGGCGACGAACCCACAGGCAACCTGGACATGCGCAACAGCGAAATGGTGTTCGAGATTTTTAAAGAACTGGCCGAAGTGCATAACCAAACCCTGCTCATTGTAACGCACGACCCGGGTTTCGCCCAGCGCTCCGGCCGCATCATCGAGATGGAAGATGGCCGCATCATCAGCATGTAAGTACAGCTATAGTTTATAGTTGCGTCTTCTTCAGTTTGGTTAACTCTTCTTCTATAGACTGGCTTAAAACCAGGATCAGGTGCTCAGCAAAAGCCGGATTCTTTATTGGTTTTTCATCCATCAGTGCTACAAGGCCAACCGGCTCATTATCTTCTGATAACAGGATGCTGCCCAGGTAGCTGTCAATGCTGAGGTCCTGCAGTTCCTTATCTTCCGGAAAATGGTGGGTGATATTGAAGGGATAGTAGCAGAAACGTTGTGTCATGACAGCATCGCAGGGGGTGCCGTTCAGGCTATAGTTAAAGTTGGGGAGCGGCTTCCCGTCTTTCAGAAATACACAGGTATTTACCACCTGGTTCTGCTCTGCCAGTAAACCCACCAGGATATAACGCGCGCCGGTATGCCGGGCAATAAAGGCAGCAAGTTCGGCCAGGTAGGAGGCATGGTGTTCCTGGCCTGCCAGCACGATAGCATCTTCCAGTACCTGGTGCTCGTCGGCACCCGGCTCATACTGCCAATGATGAATAAACCGGTACTCCATGCTGTTGGTGCTAGTCTCAGTGCAAAACTAATCAGGATAAAGTATAGTTCTGCTATTCCCCAGAATGTGGTGAACTACCTCTCTCGCCTGGTAGAGTGCTGTCTCTTTAGAGGAGTAAGCAAATGATCGAGGCCGTTGAGTTTTATTTCGTAAGCAGTAGCCAGCAGCATGCCCAACTTGCCCGGCGGAAAGCCTTCCCGCTGAAACCACTCCAGGTAGGAAACCGGCAGATCACTGATAGGCGTGCCTTTATACTTACCAAACGGCATCTGCATTTTCACCAGATCAACCAGTAAATTCGGGTTCGGGCCGGGCTGTTCCATAAATTGTGGCTTAACTATAAGCACCAAAGGTACGCGCCTGTACCAGCGGTTGCAACTATAGCCGCCTGATTTTTGCCTGTCTGTCACATCTTTTATAGGGTTCGTCACATTTAGTTTTGCCTGAGTTAAAAGCTGCTTAACCTTGCTTGCAGTAAGAAAAAGTACAACCTAAAACTATGAACCACCTCTCAAACATCATTTACATGGCGCATGAGGCGGCCACCGGGCCTCCGCTTAACTTTACTATAGTTTCTCCTGCAAAGCTTTATCGCCATTTCCTGTTTTACTAACTTTCAAGCCTTGGTGCATCTAAAACACTTATGAACGACCTGACCCTGAAAAATTTTATCGCAGAGCCTGTGCAACGGAACAAAGTTGAGTTCTGGGTTGCCACTACCATGCTGGTGTTTGCACTCTTCTCGCTCTCAACCGGCGTAAGTCCAAATCAGTACGACTTTGAGGATGTTGGTTTCGACTACTATTATTACCAGCATTATTTCTTTCCGCAGCTGTTCCGGTACGTGTTCCTGTACCTGACCTTCCTGTTGGTTAACTTCTACATTGTTCCGCAGCTCATTTCGAGGAGAAGGGTGTGGCTTAATATTTTCCTGCTGCTGCTCACCTTTGTGCTGGTCGGGTTAATAATGGGCGTGCTGGATACCTATACAAAAGCCTACCTGTTCTTTACCAGAACCGCAGACGAAACCTATGATCTCATCTTCCAGCAAAGTTACCACACCGCTTTCCGGTTGCTGCTGATGGTGGTGTTCTACACGGTTATAAAGTACACGGGGCTATACCTGCTGTCGAATTCTACTACCATACAGTCCAGGTACCGCCTGATTACGCGCGATGTGCTTACCGCTTTTGTCGCCTGGATGGTGAGTGTGTTCCTGCTGCTGATCATCAACATAGGCGAAGAATTTACGGTGGTATGGGCCATTGTTTCGCTAAGTGTGTTTGTGCTGTATTATACTGCTGTGTACGCGCTCATACCCAAGGCTTTTCAGAAGCAGCGCCCTTTCCGGTATTTTGCGCTGGTAGTAGCTCTTGGCATGGTGGTGTCCATTTTGCCCGTAGCTCTGATTATCCTGCTGCTGACGCAGAATGAGGATGCTGCTTTCGGGATCAGTTGTTTTAATGCGGTGCTCCAGTTGTTTGTAACGGCGCCTGTTACCTGGTTGCTTTACAAGCGGCAGCAGCGGGGCAAAGAGGAGGTGCAGGTGCTTCGCAAAGAGCTGGGTAAAACCAGTGCAAACCTTGATTTTCTGCGCTCGCAGATAAACCCGCACTTCCTGTTTAATGCCCTGAACACCCTCTACGGCACAGCTTTGCAGGAGAACAGCGAGCGTACGGCACAAGGCATACAAATGCTGGGCGACATGATGCGGTTTATGCTGCACGAGAACCACCAGCAAAAAATCCTGCTGTCGCGCGAGACGGACTATATGCGCAACTACATTGACCTGCAGCTGCTGCGTACTTCCGTATCACCGAATATCAGTATCGAAACAACTATAGCGGAGGTGCTGGATGATAAGTACATTGCGCCCATGCTGCTGATTCCGTTTGTGGAAAATGCCTTTAAACACGGCATCAGCCTGAAGAACAGGTCCTGGATCAGGATTTCGCTTACGTGCCAGCAAAACAAGCTCTTTTTTGATGTTTACAACAGCACACACCCGAAGTCGGAGCAGGATACCGAGAAAGATAAATCAGGGATAGGCCTGTTAAATGTGAAGCAGCGCCTGGCCCTTTTGTACCCTGAAAGGCACGAACTTATTATCAGGGAAACGGCGGGTGAGTTTTTTGTGCACCTGACACTGCAACTATAAAAATCCGGCTCAGGCTGCAGGCAAAAACTATAGAATTTTATATCTTGAGCTATACGTAACTATAGATGAAGGCAATAGCAATAGACGACGAACCTATGGCGCTGGAGGTGGTGCGCTCGCATGCAGCCAAGGTACCTTACCTGGAATTGCAGGCCTGCTTCACGGATGCATTCAAAGCCCTGGAGTACCTGCAGGCCAATGAAGTTGACCTGCTGTTCCTGGATATTAAAATGCCTGACATAACAGGGCTTGAGTTCGTGACCAGCCTGCATAAAAAGCCCATGGTAGTTTTTACCACAGCTTACTCCGAACACGCTGTTACCAGCTTTGAGCTGGATGCAGTGGACTACCTGTTGAAGCCTTTTTCGCTGGCCCGATTTGTAAAAGCCTGCAACAAGGCGCAGGAACTGTTGCTGCTACGCAACAGTGCTGTTCCGCAAAAAGACTATGTTTTTCTGAAGACCGGTTACGAACAGGTAAAAGTCTACTTTCAGGAGATATTGTACATGGAGGCTGCCGGTAACTATGTAACCTTTGTGCTGGAAGATAAAAAGCTGCTGTCGCGGATGACGATGCACGAGCTGATGGAACTGCTGCCTGTTGATAAGTTTACCCGCATTCACCGGTCTTATGTTGTAGCCCGGGATAAGATCGATAAGTTGGAGCGGCACCAGGTAAGCATCCGGGGGAATGAGGTGCCGGTAGGAGCATCGTATCTGCAGCAGCTTCAGGTATAAACCTAGGCACGTAAAATAAAAAAGCAGCTGCCTTACCGGCAGCTGCTTTTTTGCTATAGTGCTGATACGGCTCTTCTGTTAGGGAGTGCTAAGCTGCGTTTTTAAGGTCTGTGCCTCCTGCAAGTGCTCCTGTAGTATGGGCAGCGTACTTTGTGCAAAGGCTTTCAGTTCGGTATTCTCCAGTTCCTGTATGGCTTCCTGGTACAGTTCAATGGCATCTTCGTGCGCTTCTATCTGTATGTTAACAAACTCCAGGTCAAACTGCTCGGCAGAGGCATTGTCCAGCCTGGTCAGCCTTTCCTGCTCATCATCATCCAGGTTCTGGCGGGTAGGTGTGGTTATCGTTACGTTGTTTTTCTGAGCAATACTCATCAGCTCTGAGCTCGACATGGTGTGGTCCATCACCAGCATCGACCCATAGTCGGCTACGTCTGTATTTGTCGAATTGTCAGCAGCCATCTGGCCGGATTGTATTTCAAAAAAATCACTTTCTGCAGCTTCCTGAACAAATTCTGTTGCCGTCATCCGGTCAGGATCGACCGGGTTGTCATCATCGTCATCGTCGCAGGCGGTAACTGCTACTATCGATACTAGTAGCGCCAATAATCTCCAGCTCTTCATTGCAATTGTTTTCATAGGTTTATGGTTTGGTTAACAAATGGTAAGTACTCCGCTCCCGGTGTAAATGGTTTCCGGGTTGCTCCGGCTTTCTTTATAGTATTCGTCCGTTTGCAACTCATGATATGATACGGCAATGCACGAGCAGTGTTAGTAAAAATGGCAAGCTCCTTTATCTCTGAATATACCCTTATTTTAATTCTAAGGCCCTTTTGGTCGTGTTTTTCCGGTCAAACCCGCATGCTGCACTCCCGCATTGCACCTCCTCGGCACTCAGGAGCTTCTTGGTAGGTATAATTGTCCGAAAATAGAGGTGAAGTGCCCTGAACTATAGGTAGGTGTTATTTATGGGGTGGCGAACAGCATTCAGGAACTTTACGCGCAGTTACTTTGGTTGACTTGCTTCTGACAGTGCGATTTGTGTTAGAGACCGGGAGCATACATTGCCAGGGCAGGGCTGGACCGGAACAGGAGAAATTAACTTATTGGGTATAGCATGAAGATAAAGTTTACGAAGTTTGCGGCACTTGCCGGGGTTTGCTTGTTGATGGGTTGTGATAAAGGAGTGCCGGCTCCGCAGGAATGGTCTTCTAAGATGCAGCCTGTCAGTACGCCCGTGGTACCTGCTATTACCGAAGCCTCAGGCATTGCAGACAGCAAGCGTAACCCGGGATACTTGTGGGTGCACGAGGACAGCGGAAAACCTGCTCAACTATACTTACTGAGCCACGATGGACTTACTGCTAAAACCATGTACCTGCAGGGGGCCACAAACCGCGACTGGGAAGACATTGTGTTGTCTGGTGATGACTTGTATGTAGCAGATATCGGCGATAATGCTGCAGTGCATGATGTGTATACCATCTATAAGTTTCCGGAGCCTGCTGCCACTACAGATACTGTTAAGCAATACGAGAAAATACAGTTCCGGTACCCTGACGGAGCACACGATGCTGAAGCCTTTCTGGTGGACCCCGTAAGCAAGGACATCTATATTTTTACGAAACGTGACAAGCCGGGCCGAATATACAAACTCAGTTATCCCTATAGTTCTGGCAAGGTGGTTACGGCAGAACCTGCAGGGGTACTTGCTCAGCAGGGTGTGGTCAGTGCCGCGCTGTCAGCAGACGGAACCGAGATTATCCTGAAAACTTATACAAACCTGTATCACTATTCCCGCAGTGGAGTGGAACCAATCGAAAAGACATTACAGCAGCACTATACCCGGCTAACGTACCTGATGGAGCCGCAAGGCGAAGCGGTTACGTTTGCCACGAACGGCAAGGGATACTTTACACTAAGCGAGCAAGTACTGCAGGAGCCTATTAAGCTGCATTTTTACCACAAGCCCTAACGTAGACGCAGTGCCCTTCAGTGTACTGCCTGAACTATAGTTACAAACAAATGCCCGTAGTTTTATAGCTACGGGCATTTGTTTGTAAGTTCACCGGGTTAGTTTTGGCGGCTACTTTTCAGCCTTAGTGCCGCGGTGCTGAATAACCCTGAAGTTCTCCACCAGTTTTACAGCCTCCGGTATATCCTCAGAGAAAAGTGCGATAAAGGCATTATCCGGGGCATACTCCAGCGCATAGGCCAGGGCTCTGGTTTCTTCCTTAATTTCCTTAGGTTCCAGGTCCGGCTTCACCGAAAATATTCCCTCTTTCAGCAGGTTGTTTATCTCTTTGCCGCTACGCCCGCGCAGGTCTTTGTCCTGGCGGATGATGATCTCATCAAAAATGCTTGCTGCAATACGGCCTACCTCTCTCATGTCCTCGTCGCGCCTGTCGCCTACCCCGGCAATAATGCCGATCTTAGGATACGCGTCGGTGTTCTTGATAAAATCGCCGATGGCGAGCATGCTGGCCATGTTGTGGGCATAGTCTATCAGTACTTCGGCTTTTGGCAGTTTAAATAGGTTCATGCGGCCCGGTGTGGTTTCCGGGGAAGGTATAAAAGTGCGCAACGCTGTCCTGATTTCGCTGATCTCAAGGTGCGAGAGGTAAGCTGTAAGTGTGGCTGCCAGCACGTTGTAAATGTTAAA
>DATBUF010000065.1:0-4727 GCA_036516435.1 Pontibacter sp. | reverse complement strand
TAAACCGGTACTTATACCGCCATCTGCCAGAGCATAAAAACAGAAGACAATGGAAAATTTACCAGAAAGATATTCTCATATAAAAGGCTGGGGTATAGACATAGATCCGAAAAACGATCCGACTTACCCCATAAAGAAGCGCACCAACGAAGAGCACAAAGGCTATAGTTGGGAACGTCCAACCTTGCAGCCCGTGAACATAGAGGTGCTCCACTCCATAGAGCGACCGGATGTGACAGCTGTTTTCGGAACGGCTCCGCCACCAAGAGGCCTGAGCGGGATGATCCGGCGAATGGCTTTTAAGAAGAGCGAAAACGAGTACGGTCACTGGCTTCCGCTCATCCTGGCTGACCGCGTAGACGTAGTGGAGGGCATTATCGAAGACTTTACAAAAGGCCGGTTTCCGAACATATTTGTAGAGAAAGGCTACAAGGCAGAGTGGAAATACGACAAACTGGGCCTGCTTGCCAAGTTTGCTGTAGTTGCCGCTGTTACTACGGCCGCTGTAGTGCTCCTTACCCGTAACAACGAAGACGATTAACGGTAATCCCTAGGTTGGGAACCTGACAAAAGCGCAACTATGGATGTACGTTATACATCGGTAGTTGCGTTTTTCTTTACCTGCTATATCAGGCTTTCCGGCCCATTCCATAGTTCACCTGGCATCAGCTTCAGACGACCTTCCTTGAATCAAAAAGAACAAATCCATTGCAACTATAGCCAGGGTACCAAACCATTAAATCTATAGTTGCCCTACTATAAAATGTCCTTTGTCAAATAATCCTTTGTTTACGAGAAAAGCGGAATAGCAGACAGAACTCCGGCGTGATCCTGGTTGTTCTATCCTTATGACAATTCTGATACAAATGCTGGTGACAAGTGCTTTGTTACTGTTGTGGCAAACTATAGCTGCACCGGAGCGCAAGGTATTTACTTTTTATAAAGAGGCGCACGGCACCTGGTACATCGACCTGCCCGATTACCCCGGCCCCAAAGGTGACCTGGCCATGGTTGCCGGCGCTGATGATATGCTGGATTACCTGGCTAAAGGTGGCAAAAAGGTGAAAGTAGAGATGAGCGAGGAGCCTTTTACCGGAGCCTTTGAGATGGCGCGTACCCGGCTGGGCGAACCAGGTGGCGGTGCCTACTACAAGCCCGTGAACCACGCTATCCAATCGGTGTGGCTCTGCGATGTAACCTTATTTGCGCTGGGTAAATTTCCGGAGAAGCTATACTTCCGGGTTGTGGAGTAAGTGGCTTGTTTATACTAAAAGTGCAATGCAGTTAAGGAGCAGGAGGCCGGGTGGTTTCCTGCTCTTTGCCTAATATATAGCCATACGGTGCCAGGTGCGGAATACGGTCGAAAATTACTTTCAGGCTTGCGAACAGCGGTACAAACAAGATCATACCGGCAACACCCCAAAGCAGGTTTCCGAGCAGAATTACGGCTATAGTTGCCAGGGGGTTAAGCTTTACCCGTGATCCGGTAATGTAAGGCGTGAGCAGATTGGCCTCTAGTAATTGCGTGAGCATAAAAAATACCAGCACCAGCAGCGGCTGCAAAAACGAGTCTGACGTAAGCAGCGAAAACGCAATCGGGAACGCTACTCCCAGAAAAGAACCGAAATAAGGGATGATGCGCAGCAGAGCAGTGATGAGTGCAAAAAGCAGGGCATGCTCTACCCCGATGGCCCAGAAACCCAGTGCATATACAGCAGCCAGCAGCGAGATCACAGTCAGGGTGCCTTTCAGGTAATCGTGTATGATGCGGGAGATGCGGGCCAGTGTTACACGCGAAGCTCTCTGGCTCTCGAAAAGGCGCAGCATTACAAAAAAATGCTGTATGCGCCGCTGGTAAATCAGGAAAAAGAAAGTGTAGGTGAGCACGATAAACAGGAAGAGCAAAATGCCCAGCACCTGCACCACCATATCCCGGATACTTTTGAAAACAGCTTTGGCTATATCGGGTGTCTTCTCTTCTATAATCTCTTCCTGCTCGTGCTGCGTCAGGTCGGTGGTTTCGTAAAGCAGCCATTGCAGCCTGCTGGCTTTTTCGGTCACCTTGTCCTCCAGCCAGGGGATGTCGGCCTGCAGGCTCCTGACCTGGAAGTAAAGGAGGGCTCCCACCACTACCAGCACAGCCAACAGCAATAGCAGCGAGAGCAGTGCCGCTACGGGCTCTTTTATATTGCGTTTCTGCAGCCGCAGCACCAACGGGTACAACAGCATGGCAAAAAAGGAAGCAATGGCTATGGGTATCAGAAAGGGTTTGCCCAGGTACAGCAGCAGCGCGACCAGCAATACGGAGAGCAGGCCTTTGTTAAACCGGCTGAGACTATACTTTTTTACATCCATCGTCGGATTGGAGTAAACGCAAAAAAGAGCATGTTGTTTTTATCCGGGGCAGCAGGGGCAAATTATTTTGTTGCTTCCCGTACAGGTAAGATTAGGTGTGCGGACTGAAGCTATACTTTGTACTGCCCGTTACCGTTGCCCGGCCTTGCCCAACGCCTTTAGCCTGAGCACTTGCTGAAGTATAAACAGACACCCACAATATAAATGTACCCTGCCATGGCTACAGAGAAAGAAAAATATAAAAAAGGGATTTTAACTGCTAAACCAGGCACGCAAGTATTACCGGAGACAGTAAAAACCGGCGTACAGCAGCTAAATCCGGCTAACGAACGGGACGGTTACCTGTATGTGCCACCGCTATACGATAAGAGCAGGCCAGCTGCCCTTGCCGTAATGCTGCATGGGGCCGGGGCAGTTGCAGCACAGGGCTTGCACTTGCTGCAGCGGTATGCCGATGCCAGTAACATGATCCTGGTGGCGCCCGCCTCCCGCAAATACACCTGGGACATAATAGCAGACAGGGTCTTTGGCCCCGATGTGTTTTTCATAGATCAGGTGCTGACTACAGTATTTGAGCAGTATGCGATAGACACCGGGCACCTTGCTATCGGCGGCTTCTCAGATGGTGCTTCCTATGCCTTTAGTCTTGGCCTCTCCAATGGCGACCTGTTTAGCCACATCATAGCATTTTCACCAGGCTTTGCTTATGCCCTGCAGAGGAGGGGCAAGCCGTCTGTCTTTATCTCGCATGGCGTTAATGATACTGTACTGCCTATCGGGCCCTGCAGCAGGCGCATAGTGCCGCAACTAAAGCAACAGGGGCTGGAGGTGAAGTATACCGAGTTTAAAGGCGGCCACGAAGTACCGGATGCTATAGTTGCCAGTGCAGTACAGTGGTTTACGGGGCAGCCTGCAGTGGATAAACTATAGTTGATACCGCAGCTTTAAGTCTCAGCATTACGTGCCAATTTGTTGCCAAACTATAGTTCAAATTACCTGCCCAGAGAGTACGGCCTCAGCCATTCTTCGGCCTTCTTGCGGTCATCAAAAACCTGCGCCCGGAAAGCCTTCAGTTTTGAATAAAAGTTAGAAGCTGTGGAGCCGCCAAAAGTCTCCGGGTTCGTGATCATGGCAAAATATTTCAGGCCCGCACGCGATGCCCGCGGCGCCCAGTCGTGCAGCACCCACTCAAGTGAGTGGTCCCAGCCCCCGATTATTAGGCGGGTGTCGTTTAGCACGGCATTGTAGCCGGCCTTGGCAAGCACATCGGTATAGGCCTTGGCGCCTGTTTTGATGTTCTCTTCTGTCAGGTAACCCATCCAGTTTACATGCACCCATCTGTTTTCCTCATCAACTTCAATGGTCAGATACACACGTCCAAACGGGTTGGTAAGCTCTTGTTTCATGGCAGTACGCTAGAGGTGCAAAATTATAAAAGAAGCCCCGGAAATAAAACACTACTCTTGAAACCGGGTGTTGGTTTTGTTGGTCCCTCTTGTGCAGGAGCATATTTTCGGCTGCGTAGGTGGTCTTCGGAATCTCAGGCTTCCTGTTAAAACCAATTAACTATAACTTGCAGCTTCTTTACACCTCAATAACACACCATGACCAAGCCCGTTAAAACTATAGTTGTTGCCTCACACAATCCTGTTAAGATAGAGGCCGCTCTCCACGGTTTCCAGAAGATGTTTCCGGAGCTGACGTTTGATGTTGTTCCGGCTGCAGTACCCTCCGGTGTAGCTGACCAGCCGATGAGTGATGCTGAAACCTTACAAGGCGCTCTGAACCGGGTAAACAATGCCTGTGAAAAGTACCCTGAAGCGTCTTACTGGATCGGGATTGAAGGTGGTGTTGAACTGCACGATGGGGAGCTTGCCGCGTTTGCCTGGGTGGTGGTGCGCTCCGAAACAGAGACAGGCAAAGCACGTTCCGGCGCTTTTTACCTGCCGCACATCATCGCAGAACTCGTAGCGCAAGGCATGGAACTCGGCGAAGCCGATGACCTGGTGTTTAAGCAAACAAATACCAAACAGCAGGCAGGCGCCATCGGCCTGCTCACTGACGGCGCTCTGGGCAGGAGACAGTTGTATGAGCAGGCGGTGGTGCTGGCGTTGGTAAGGTTCAGGAATGCGGAGCTTTACCAGCAAGTAGCACTATAGGAGGTTCGCTGGTTTATCTGCTGGTTGAATAGCTTTTTTTGACTTGCTATAGTTCTATAGTTGCTGTCTATCTGCTGTTTCGGACATCCTTGTCTGAAACCCCTCTGCTGCGGATTTCCTAGTCCGCGTTGCTGCGGCTGTTGCTATAGTTCTAAAGCTAACTATAGTTGCTGGTTTGCCACAAGCTGTTGTTTCATAACTATAGTTCATCCT
>DATBUF010000064.1:0-2874 GCA_036516435.1 Pontibacter sp. | reverse complement strand
ATAAAGATCATCAGCACAAAGCGCCGCAGGAGGCCATTACGCATTATACCCGGCTGGCAACTATAGAACTGCCTATACCGGTGGGCCGGTACAGCACAGCCCGTTATAGTTTGGTACAGGTTCGCCCCGAAACCGGACGTATGCACCAGATCCGGAAGCACTTCGCCCACATCCGTCATTACATTGCCGGTGATAAAAAGCACGGCGACTGGCGCCACAACAAAATGTTTCTGGAGGAACTGGATAGCCCGTACATGTTGCTGCATGCCTCGGACCTTTGTTTTACGCACCCCTTCACAAGCGAGCAGGTGCATCTTACAGCTCCGCTATCGCCGAACATGGCCCGGCTGTGCCGCCAGTTTAACTGGGAGGATGCTCTACGCAGGCACCACGTACTAATGCCGCCTACATCAGAAACTACTCCTGCTGCAGGGCACGCTTCACCAGCTCCACTTGTAGTTGCGCCACCAACTGGTTCCTCGAATCAGCATTAAGCAACAGCAGCATATAAGCCATTGGTGACAGGCGCCAGTCCTGCACTACCTGCCCGTTACGTGCGCGGTAAACAGCTTTTATATTTTCCCGAAGCGGCAGTTGCATGCAGCTGCATACCTCCGAAGCCCGCACCACAGCCTGACCCAGTTCTTCCAGGCTCTGGCAGGCGCGTTGTTCCAGCAGGTCGCTGGCATAAAAGGTAAGGTTGCGCTCGGCCAGGCTATCCAGGAAACCATCTATGCGGCTGCTGTACTGTAACTGTTCTAATGTTGCTAACTTCATGGCTATTTGTTAATGTATTATCCGGCAGTGGCTTTTGCCTGCTGCAATTCCCTTAGTTTCAGGAAAAGCGTTTTCTCTTCCTCGCTCAGGTGCGTAGGCAATGCTACAGTTATCCTTACGTAAAGGTCGCCGTGCTGGTCGGTTTTGCCGTACACGGGCATGCCTTTGCCGCGCAGGCGCAGGGTTTTGTCGTTCTGCGTACCAGCCGGAATTTTAAGCTTGAGCTGACCAGTAAGTGTGTTCACGTGTGCCTCCCCTCCCAGTATGGCCGTGTACATGTCAACGGGTAGCGTGGTGTGCAGGTCATCCTGTTTCCGCTCAAACCTTTGGTCCGGCTTTATGAATACTTTAATGTACAGGTCACCTGGCGTGCCGCCTGGTGCGGGTGCCCCTTTGCCTTTTATCCGGAGTACCTGTCCATCAGCCACACCGGGTTTAGTGGTGATGCGCAGTTGCTGGTTGTTTACATTAAGCAAGCGGGAAGTTCCACTGAAAGCTTCCAGCAGGGTAATTTCCATTTCTGCCTCATAGTCCTGGCCTTTGGCAGTGCGTGCCCTACCCTGCCTGCCACCCGCATGCTGCCCTCCAAAGCCCCCACCTCCGAAAAACTGCTGAAAAAAGTCGGAAAAGCCACCGCCAAACGTATCTTCATCAAATCCACCAAAGCCGCCGCCCTGCTGGTCGCCATAGTACTCATAGCGCCTGCCCTGTCCGCCGCCGGCTCCGGCGTTCTGGTACTGCCGCCAGTTTGCGCCTAGCTGGTCGTACTGTTTGCGTTTTTCTTCATCGCCCAGCACTTCATAGGCCTCACTGATATCTTTAAACTTTTCTTCTGCCGCTTTGTCGCCTTTGGTCTTGTCCGGGTGGTACTTTTTAGCAAGTGCACGGTATGCCTTTTTTATCTCGGGCTGTGTTGCCGATTTTGTTACACCCAGGATGCTATAGTAATCTTTGTAATCCATAGTTTTGTACTTTTGAGTTACCTGTTACGGTATGTCTTTCTATAAAACGTGGCGGAGCAGCGCCGGTTTAATAAGTCTGCTCACTGGCGTGATGTCATAAAAAAAGCACCTCTGCAGGTGCTTTTTTGTTTGCTGTAGTTAGGCTATAGTTGCATTAGATCGTATCCGTTACAACCAGTAAGGCATAGATGACGCCCGGCAACCAGAACAACAAGGTCAGGATAAGGCTGATCCAGAAGGTAGTTCCGATGCCATCGTGCAGGAACACAGCCAGCGGTGGCAGCAACACAGCCAGGATAATTTCTACAACAGATGTTCTGGAACCACTCTGTTTAAAAGCCTCTCTCAGATCCTTTGTAAGCTCCTTCTTTTCAGCTTTAGACATAGTAGAAACGCGTTCCTTTACAAGTGCCAGTGCCTCAGCTTCAGTCAGCACTTTTTCTGCCGATGGGGTTTCTGCTACGGCAGGTACCGGTGCCATTTTAGTAGCAGGCAGCGCTACTGGCTTTTTGTTTACAGATGCCTCCAGTACAGGGGATTCGGTTCTCTCTACAGCTTTCTCTTCGGCAGCGGCCAGTGCTATGGCTGTAAGGTCTGCCGGTGCTGTTGCCTCAGATGCCGGTTTTTGCTTTGTGCTCTGGTACGGTGCCTGCTTGTGGGCTGCAAACTCATAATACTTTGCCGAGTTACATGCAAAAAGCAGCTGGCCTGCAATCAGGACTACAACAAGTTGAAGTAGATTTCTAAGTTTCATAGTTAAGGGGGTTAAAAGTAAATGATTCTGTTATTTATAGAGGTAAATATAGGTAATGGGGTATTTACCTGTAATTCATACTATATATGGGTTTAATTTGTTCTGATTTTGCTGGATTAAGGTTTTTAAAGGCTTTATGGTTTTACAGATGATATTGTTTTAGTGGTTGTTGCAAGAGCTATAGTTTCATAGTTGGCTAAAGTTGCTGGTTTGCCACAAGCCTGTTGTTTGATAGTGACCTTTATTCCTGGGAGCTTTACATGCCCTTCGTTTTATAGTTGACTGGGCTCCCTCCTGGGCCGGGAGGCCCCGTCTTCGGGCATCGCGCTGCTGCCTTCTTGCTATCCTCCTGCGTCGGATTGCCTGCGGCACCGCAACAAG
>DATBUF010000063.1:0-8129 GCA_036516435.1 Pontibacter sp. | reverse complement strand
CCGCTGCTGGTCTTATCGCCACTGTTTGGCACAGTTAATTCTGATTTACCACGGATGCTGTACTTGGTGTATTCTGCTGTAGTAGCCAGTCGGCCAAAGTTTACACCTACTGCCAATATGGCTGCTACCAGCAATACTACGCCACGCTTCAGCAAGTCTGCTATCGTTCCGTTCTTAACCGCATAAATTACTTCTACTATACCCCAGATAATCACGAGCAGCAGCATGTAGTAGGTCATCTGCAGGTGGTTAAAGTGCAGGTTCAGGGTAAGGCCAAGGGCAAAAAGGGCAGCCCCGATCCACAGGTTTTTACGCAGTGCATACAGCAAACCAGCCATTACCATCGGGATGTAGGCTATCGTCAGCGACTTGGTGTTGTGGCCAGCCTCCAGGATGATGATGTTGTAGGAAGTAAAGCCGAACGCAATAGCCCCAACTATAGCCAGCCACGAGCGCATGCCCAGCGTCACCAGCAAAATATAAGCACATAACAGCGTTACAAAAATATTTCCCGCCATAGCAGGCAGGTTCAGCGACAGCACTGTATGAATTATACCGGAAAGGTCGCCGGGGTAGCGCGTGTTGATCAGGTAAGAAGGCATGCCGCTGAACATGGAGTTGGTCCAGAGGGCCTCTTCACCGGTCTTCTCGCGGTGCGCCATTATCTCCTGGGCACCACCCCGGAACTGCAGGATGTCGTGCTGCGCCAGGCCTTTGTCTTCGAACACAACCGGGGCAAAATACACGACCGTAAGTAAGAGGAAAACAAGAACCGCGATCAGGTGAGGTAATATGTCGCGTTTAAAGTTAATAGAAGCTGTCATATCTGTTTAGATGCATCAATATAGAGCTTGAAAGATATGACTTTTATTTTATTTCTGCATTATAGCGCTACGCAGTAGCAGTTTTTGAGCCGCAAACTATAGTTCAGTAAGATCGGCCAAATTCTTTAAAGTAACTCCACACCGCTGTTTCGGATTTGCAATCCGGAACCTGTTAGCTGCGGATTTGCAATCCACTTTTTCAGTTGCTAAGGCTGTTGCGGATTACAAATCCGCGATCACTTTACTTTCGGATTGCAAATCCGAAAGAGCAATGGAGAGACGAGATCATTATAAAACAAAAGCGGCAGGAGCATTTATAGTTTGCCCCTGCCGCTTTCTATAACTGGTAATTTATCTATAGTTTACCTTGTTCTGCTGCCACCCCGGCCGCCGCCAAAATTAGCCTGCAAGCCGATAGATGGAATTATAGTTACACCTGAAAAACTGAACTGCTTTCCTTCCAGAAACTCGTAGGTGCCATAGTTCTGGTAATACATAGTTAGCGACGGCAGCACGTACACATACTTAAACCCGATCTTGCCATTTACAAAGAAGCCGAACGACGGGAAGCTCTTGTTGGCATATACGCCTTCTACAGGCACTTTTTCGCCGCCAACTTCTTTCACCACACGCCCCGGATCAAAGCCATATTTGATGAAGGTATGATTATACACCGGCCCGAACGAGATATTCCCGATCTGCTCTTCCGGCCCGAAGGACTTACTGAATACCAGCGGAATCACAATATCGCGACGCTTGGCTGAGAATTCCAGTACCGGAATCAGCTTATCCAGGTATAGTTTGTCGAAGATACCGGAACTCTGCCCGGAATATTGCAGGCCTACGCTGCCGTACCAGTCGCCTACACCGGGGTTTTCAGGGGTGCCGGTTGGCCCCATAAACTGGTACATAGCATCGAACACGTGCACGCCAGTGGCATATTTATAGCCTACATCCACACGTTCGGCCACACCATAGCGCAGGTAAAAGTCAAAAGTGGTACCTACCGGGTCTAGGGCATAGCTCACCAATGCCTTAGAAGCAACATCAATCTGCTCACTGTACTCTACTTCCTCGTCGCTGGCAATGGCATCTACGGCAGCCTCGGTAATGTCGTCGAGCTGGCTGAGCGGAGAGCTGGCAATGTTGCCGCCCATGTTAAAACCAGCCTTAAACTGGCCCTTAGGCGTAACTTTACCGGAGTGAATAACCGAACGAGGGGCTGTGCAGCTTGTTACGGCAATGGCAAGTATGGCCGCAAAACAGAAGTATAAACGCTTTCGCATAAATGGCTTTTTAGGGTATAACCATAAGGTACGGGAAAGCCGCTCACAAGTATCGTGCCTGCCGAAGCAGAAAATCATTTTACTTCCTCGTAGTCCACATACTCGCCGCCCTGGTAGTCTTTGCGGTCGGGCTGGTTGGGCATGTAGTCTATTTTGATGTCGCCGGCGGCGCGGCCATTGCTGCTGGCAGGGTTCTGTTGCGGCCGTTGCTGCTGGTGCATGTTTGTAAAGAAAGTACCGTTACGCATGCTCCTTTTAATAAACATACCTAACAAAAAACGGAACAGCACCGGCGCCACCAATCGGAAGAACAGGATAAGAAGAATAGTAACGAATATGAACTTGATCATTTACTGCTGAGTTATAGCCTGGTTTAGCAGGTAGTTATCGTATAGTTGCCTTGCACTAGTACTACACAACTCCCTTGCCAAAAGTTTATTGCCTGACAGTTTGCCAGCGATTTAGGCGTTTATGCAGATTTCGTTTTTGTTGATGAAAGTTGAATCTCATGCAAGCTTTAAGGCAAAAGTATAACATTTGAGCCTAACACAGAAACTTACCGGAACCAGATACATTTTATCCTGTTATACTTCATGGTTCATCCTGAAATAGCCTAATTTTGCAGCGCTGTTGCTGTAGGTATTGGTTTAAACTTCCGGCGCTGCGCACAACTATAGTTACGCATGCTTTCAGATAAAAAATATACATGGCGGAACGTGCATGTGGCACTGGGTTTATACCTGGGCCTGGCCATGTTGCTGTACACCATCACCCGCATCCTGTTCTTTGCCTTTAACAGAGCATTGTTCGAAGCCACCAGCCTTGCTGACTTTGCAGGCCTGCTGTTACCCGCTTTGCGTTTTGATTTGTCGGCGGTGCTGTATACCAACCTGCTGTTTATGGCGCTTATGCTGCTGCCTTTCCGGTTCCGGTATAACACAGGCTACCGAAAACTGCTGAAGTATATTTTTATAGTTACCAACAGTATCGCGCTGGCTGCCAACCTGATTGATATTGTGTATTACCGCTACACCCTGCGCCGCACTACCTGGAGCGTGCTGCAGGAGTTCGCCAACGAGAACGGCGGGGCACTGGCAACCAGCTTTATAGTTGATTTCTGGTACATTCCGCTGCTGTGGCTACTGCTGGTGGGTTTTATGGTATGGTTGTATGGCAAAATTAAAATGGAACAGCCGCCGCGCGTTTCTTCGTGGCTGTACTACCCGGCACATACTGCTGTTATGGTGCTCACAATATTTTTGAGTATAGCAGGCATGCGGGGTGGCTTTGCGCACAGCACACGCCCTATTACCCTAAGCAATGCCGGCGAATACGTGAAACGCCCCAATGAAATGTACCTGGTGCTCAACACGCCATTCTCTATGCTGCGCACCATCGGTAAAACCAACTATAGCAAAGTAAATTATTTTGAGGAGCAGGAGCTGAACGCCATCTACTCTCCTATCCATACCCCAACAGACACAGCCACTTTCCGGAAAAAGAATGTGGTGATTATAGTGCTGGAGAGCTTTGGCAAAGAAGCAATGGGAAGCTTTAACGGCGATACGCTTCGTAAAGATGGCTACCAGACCTTCACCCCATTCCTGGACCAGCTGATGCAGGAAAGCAAAGTATACCGGTACTCGTTTACCAATGGCCAGAAATCGATTGACGCGCTGCCTTCTATCCTGACCAGCATCCCGAGCATACAGGAGCCGTTTGTACTGACGCCCTATACCAGCAACAACCTGCCCAGCCTTCCTGCCACGCTAAATGCCGAGGGCTATCATACGGCCTTTTTCCATGGGGCGCCCAACGGCTCGATGGGCTTTAAAGCATTTATGAACCTGATCGGCGTGCAGGAATACTATGGCAAAGATGAGTATAACAACGATGCAGACTTTGACGGCATGTGGGGCATCTGGGACGAAGAGTTTCTGCAGTTCACGGCTGATAAACTGAACACGTTCCGGGAGCCGTTTATGGGTGCTGTTTTTACGCTTTCGTCGCACCACCCGTACAAGCTGCCGGCCCGCTACGAGGGTAAGTTCGCCGAAGGACCACTGCCGGTTTACAAATGCATCAGCTACACCGATATGGCCTTGCAGAAGTTTTTCGAGAAAGCCAGTAAAATGCCGTGGTACAAAAATACCCTGTTCGTCATCTCGGCTGATCACCCGGCGGCGCCCCGCCACTACCCCGAGTACAATACTACCCTCGGTGCTTTTGCAGCTCCCATCCTGTTCTACGCCCCCGGCGACCCTGCTTTTAAAGGCACCGAACAGCGTGTTGTGCAGCAACTAGATGTGATGCCCACTATCCTGAGTTACCTGAACTATAGCAAACCCTACTTCTCGTTCGGTAAAAACATGCTGGATACATCCACTCCCGATTTTGCGATAGGCTACAATGCCGGCGTTTACCAATGGATACAGGATAGCCTGCTCCTGCAATTTGATGGCAACAAAACTATAGCCCTTTATAACTACCAGCAGGACCGGATGTTACAGCATGACTTAAAGGATAAGCTGCCTGAAGAACGCCGGCAGCTTGAAAACCGCGTGAAAGCATTTATCCAGCAATACAACAACCGCATGATCGAGAACAGGCTGCAGGTAAATTAGCAGCTGCACGAGTCAAGCGCAGGCATGGCTTCACTGCCAACTTACACCTGTACTAAAGATCATTTATAGTTGCGCTCTGGTACCCGTAAACACAAAAGCACGCGCCATAACGGTGCGTGCTTTTGTGTAACTATAGTTTTTGTTTATTCTTCTCCGTTCTTTTTCTTCTTGCGTTTATGTTTTACCACTTTCGCGTCGCGGTAAAAAATAATCTCTTCAGCAATGTTGGTAACCTGGTCTCCTACACGTTCCAGCTTCTTAATAATAGAGAGCAAGGTTAGCCCCTCGCGCATGCTGGCCGGGTTCGCCTGCAAATACTCGGCAATAATATCCTCTGATTTGCGGTGGATCTTATTCAGCTTTTTATCACGTTTAATAATAACGCGGGCAAGTTCGGTATCGCTGTCTTTGTAAGCTTTGCGGCAGTCGGCAAACATGGCTAATGCTTCTTTAAACATTTCATCCGCACTTGTCTGCTCCACCAGCTGCATATCAAAGGGAGCTTCCTGGTTCTGCACGTACATCGAAATACCTTCTGCCGTATCGCCGATCCGCTCCAGGTTAGCATTTATTTTGAGTGTTGCCAGCACCTGGCGCAGGTCTACGGCAACAGGTGTGTACAGGGCCAGCAGGTTCTCGCACATGCGGTCTACCTTCACATCGTAGTTATTTACCTTTTTACCCAGCTTCACCACTCTGGCTGCCAACTCCTTATCCACGTTAAACATGGCTTCGTGCACACTGTGTAGCTGGTACTCCACCAGGTCCCACATCTCAACCAGCTTCGACTTTACGCGATCCAGCTCTACATCTATATGATTCATGTATTTTGCTCTTTATAGTTGATAACGAAAGCTGCACGATGGCAGCAGGTAAAAGGCTTACCCGAAACGCCCGGTAATATAGTTTTGCGTACGCTCGTGCTTCGGACTTGTAAATATAATCCTGGTCTTGGCAACCTCCACCAGCTCACCCATGTAAAAGAAGGCAGTATGGTCACTCACACGGCTGGCCTGCTGCATGTTGTGCGTCACAATCACGATGGTGTAGTCCTTCTTCAGCTCATAAATCAGCTCTTCTATTTTGGCTGTCGAGATAGGGTCAAGCGCAGAAGTAGGCTCATCCATCAGGATAACCGAAGGCGAGATAGCCAGGGCCCGTGCAATGCACAAGCGTTGCTGCTGCCCGCCGGATAAGGCCAATGCCGATTTGTCGAGCTTGTCCTTCACCTCTTCCCAGAGAGCCGTCTGCCGTAGCGAGCGCTCTGCCGCCTCGGCAAGTACTTTTTTGTCTTTTATTCCCTGAATTCTGAGCCCGTACACCACATTTTCGAAAATCGTTTTCGGGAAAGGGTTGGGTTTCTGAAACACCATGCCCACTTCTTTACGCAATTCATCTACGCGTATGTTTTTGTCATAGATGTCGCGCCCGTCCAGCAGAATGTTGCCTTCTACTCTAAAACCCTCAATGTAGTCGTTCATGCGGTTAAGGGTGCGCAGAAACGTAGACTTGCCACAGCCCGACGGACCGATGAAGGCCGTTACCGCCCGCTCCTCCATGGCAATGTTAATGTCTTTCAGGGCATGAAAGCCGCCGTAGTAGGCATTCAGGTTTTCAGCTTCCAGCTTATAGGTTCTCTTGCTCATCGTTAGTTTACCACTTCACACGCTTCTGCCACTTATGGCGAAGGTACACAGCGATTCCGTTCAAAGTAAAGGTAATAATTAATAGTATGATAATGGCAGCGGCAGCATTGGTAGCAAAAGCAGCCTGCGGCCTCGATATCCAGTTAAAGATCTGAATCGGCAATACGGTAAATTCATCCAAAGGCGAGCTTGGGGCAAACGGCACATATGCCAGCGCACCAATAACGATGAGTGGTGCTGCCTCGCCTACCGCCCTGGATAAGGCCAGGATCACCCCGGTAAGAATGCCACCAAACGAGGCAGGTAACACCTGGTGCCAGGTGGTTTGCCACTTAGAAGCACCTAAGGCAAAAGAAGCATCGCGGATGCTGCGCGGCACTGCCTTTACTGCCTCGCGGGTAGTAACAATAATGATCGGGAGTATCAGCAGCGATAAGGTTAATGCACCGGTAAGCAGGCTGCCGCCCAGGCCAAACACTCTACCAAAGATCTCCAGCCCCAGCAAACCATAGATGATAGAAGGCACCCCCGCCAGGTTCGAGATATTTACTTCCAGAAAGGAGGCCAGTTTATTTTTTCTCCCGTACTCTTCCAGGTAAACACCGGCCGCTATGCCCAACGGGAAAGCGATCAGCGACGAAAGGCCCAGTATCCAGAGGGTACCAATCCAGGCAGTGTAAATACCGGCGCGGTGGGCGCGGCGCGAAGGCAGATTCGACAGGAACTCCCAGTCTATGCGGCCCAGCCCGTCAATCAGGATGTTGATCAGGAAAATGGCCAGTATGATAAGCCCGATAAAGGTACAGAAGATCCCGAACCACTGGAAGGCCTTATCTTTTAATCGGTTTAGCTCTGAGTTAGTCATACTTTTCCTGATATTTCTTTCTGATCCAGAAGCTGATATTATTCAGCGCAAACGTAAAAACAAACAAGGTGATACCGGCCGCGAAAATGGTGCGGTACTCCAGCGAGCCGTGTGGCACATCGCCTAAGCTCACCTGCACAATGTAAGTAGTTATAGTTTCGACGGGTACGAGCGGGTTTGCTGTGAGGCGCGGCTGCTGTCCGGCTGCTATAGCTACAATCATGGTTTCGCCAACTGCGCGGGAGATAGCCAGGATAATGGATACCAGAATACCCGACGATGCCGCAGGCACCATAACTCCAAAGGCCGTTTGCAAACGCGTAGCTCCCATGCCGTAAGCCCCTTCCCGCAACGACTTCGGCACTGCGGTAATGGCATCTTCACTCAGCGAGGAGATCATCGGGATAATCATAATTCCCATAACTATACCTGCCGAAAGCGAGTTGAAACCGGCCAGATTGGGGATAAAAGACTGCAGGAAAGGTGTAACCACGGTAAGCGCAAAGAAGCCGTACACCACCGTCGGGATACTTGCCAGGATCTCCAGCATCGGTTTTATAGTTGCCCGGAAGCCTGCCGGCGCGTAGGTGTTCAGGTAAATGGCTATAGTTAACCCGATGGGCAACGCAACGGCAATGGCAATGGCGGTAGTAAGCAGCGTCCCCGCTACCAGCGGCAGTATACCAAAGTGTTTATCGGCAAATAGCGGCGTCCATTGCTTATCAGTCAGAAAATCGATGATGGATACTTCTGAGAAGAACGTAAGCGACTCCGAGAGCAGTACCCAGATAATGCCAACCGTAACCAGAATGGTAATGGCAGCCGAAAGCCACAACAACCCTTCTATAATTTTTTCCTGTATTCTCACGGCGTATAGTTGGTGT
>DATBUF010000062.1:0-14260 GCA_036516435.1 Pontibacter sp. | reverse complement strand
CATATTCTGATTTATATCAGCTAAACGAGTCTTGTTTAATCTACTTATGCGCAGCAATCACCTACTTGTTGCGGTAGCCGCTTTAGCGTTAGCCGGGTGCACCGCATCCAAAAAGAACGACAGCAAAGAACCGGCTATCGCTACGCTTGGCTCCCAGCCTATCTCCACTTCAGAGTTTAAGTACGTTTACGAAAAGAATAACGGGGGCAACGATGATGCTTATACTCAGCAGAGTGTATCGGAGTACCTGGAGCTTTACACAAACTTTAAGCTAAAAGTACTGGAAGCGGAAAGCCGTGGACTGGACACTACCACCGCTTTTAAACGCGAACTGGAAGGCTACAAAGACCAACTGGCCCAGCCCTACCTCACCGAGAATAGTGTTACAGACCAGCTGGTACGTGAAGCCTACGAACGCCTGAAGCAGGAAGTAAACGCCTCGCATATCCTCATTACCTTAGCTCCGGACGCTTCTCCGCAGGACACCCTGGCCGCCTACAACCGTGTGGTTGAAATACGCCAGCGCGCGCAGGCCGGTGAGGATTTCGCAAAGTTAGCCAGGGAGTTCTCCCAAGACCCTTCTGCAGCTGATAATGGTGGCCACCTGGGCTACTTTACAGCCATGCAAATGGTATACCCCTTCGAGAATGCTGCTTATAAAACTGCGCCAGGTCAGCTATCGGAGCCGGTACGTACCCGCTTTGGCTACCACCTGATAAAAGTGCACGACAAACGCGCAGCCCGCGGCGAAATACAGGTAGCACATATTATGGTACGCGCTACACCGGGCATGCCCAAAGCTGACTCACTGGCTGCCAAACAACGCATAGATGCCATTTACAAGCGGGTGCAGCGGAACGAGAACTGGAACAAACTGGCTTCCGAATTCTCGGAAGATGATAACACCGCCAACAGTGGTGGCATACTCCCCTGGTTTGGTACCGGTCGCATGATCCCGGTTTTCGAAGATGCTGCTTTTGCGCTGCAAAAAGAAGGCGATGTAGCCAAGCCTGTGCTTACACCTTATGGCTGGCACATTATCAAGCTGGTTGAGAAGCGCGGCCTGCCGCCTTACGAGGATATGGAGCAGAACCTGCGCAACAAGGTAGCCAAAGACTCCCGCTCAGAACTCAACAAGGCTGTGTTCCTGAAGCGGACCCGCCAGGAGAACAATTTTACAGAAATCCCTGAAGCTAAAACTATAGCCTTCGGCAAGGCAAACGACGAGCTTCTGAAAGGCACCTGGACCTACGAGCAAAACGACAAAGCTTTAAAGACAACGCTCTTCACCATACAAGGCAAGCCCTACACAGTGGCAGATTTCTTTGCTTATGCCAAGGAGAACCAGCGACCGCGCACCAGTGGCACTGCCGAGCATGCCCTCACCCTGCTGTACGATAACTTTGTAAACAAAAGCCTGCTGGACTACGAGCGTGCCAACCTGGAGAACAAGTACACCGATTTCCGGATGCTGGTACGTGAATACCACGACGGCATTCTGCTGTTCCAGTTAATGGACGAGCATGTATGGTCAAAAGCAGTAGAAGATACCGTTGGCCTGAAAGCATACTTTGAAGCTAATAAAGAGAAGTACAAATGGGGCGAGCGTGTGGATGCTATCGTGATAAGCGCCGCGAATAAAGATCTGCTGAAGAAGGCACAGGAGCAATTAAGTGCCCGCCGCTACCCGGTAAAAACCGCTAAAATTCCGGATGTACTTTTCGAGAATGGCAAAGCCACTCTTACGAAGAACGGCATTTCGCAGCTGAATGAACTGGCAGAGCTCCTGAATGAGATGCCTAACACCAGCCTGGATATTAACGGCCACGCCGATGCCCGCGAAGATGCGGCAGCCAGAGACCTGGCGCAGAAACGTGCCCAGGCAGTAGCCGCTTACCTGCAGCAGGAAGGTGTGCCGGCCACCCAGCTAACTATAAACAACCTGGGTAAAACCAGGCAGGCAGGCCCGGACAATACAGAAACTGGTCGCAGACGCAATCGCAGAGCATCCTTTACGTTATACTCTCCGGAACTGAGTACCCTGGCAGACAACCTGAATACTGGAAACCCTCTAGCCGTACAGATCGCTGAGAAGAAGTTTCAGAAAGGCGAGAACAAGGCTATAGATGCTGTAGAATGGGAAAAGGGCACACATACCATGCAGCAGAATGGTCGCGAGTACCTAATCATTATAAAAGATGTACTGGCTCCAGGGTATAAGCAACTGAACGAAGTACGTGGTGTGGCCATCTCCGATTATCAGAACTATTTAGAAGAGCAGTGGGTAAAGCAGCTTCGCGAGAAATACCCTGTCAGCATTAACGCTGCAGAAGTAGAGAAGCTGGTTAAATAAACCCTCAGAAAAAAAGCTGCACTTTTATAGTGGAGCTTTTTTTGCTAAAAAAATCTTTGGAGATTGCAGGTTGCAAATCAACCGGTAATAGCAAAAGTGCACAACTGAGGCCTGAGCATCAGCCATCCGGAATAAATCAGAAAGATTAGCGCATCAGAAGCAGGCGCAACAAAAGCAATATGTATAACCAACCTATAAAAACAACCCGACTGTATTGTGTAGTGGCAGTCATTATACTAAGTGTAATGTCGGCTTTTGAGGCAAAGGCACAGCTTCCTGTGCAGCGCCAGGTAGATGGCATCATCGCCAAGATAGACAACCAGATCGTGCTCCGGTCGGATCTGGAGTTCAGCTACCTGCAGTACCTTGCCCAAACCAAGCAGAAACCAAGCGAAGAACTCAAGTGCGAAATCTTTAAATCGCTGGTGCAGGACAAACTGTTGCTTGCCCGTGCCGAGATTGACTCCGTAACCGTAGAGGAAACCCGCGTATCTGGCGAACTGGACAGAAGAATTGACTACTTATCGGCACAGGTAGGTGGTGTAGAGCGCCTGGAGCAATACTACAACAAAAGCATCCGCCAGCTAAAAGAAGAGCTTCGCAGAACTATAAAGGACCAGCTGGTGATGCAGAAGATGCAGGAAGAGATTGCCGGCAAGGTGCGGGTTACCCCCAAAGAGGTAGCCGCTTACTTCAGCCGCATCCCTGCC
Organism: Pontibacter sp.; assembly: GCA_036516435.1. Taxonomy (GTDB): domain Bacteria; phylum Bacteroidota; class Bacteroidia; order Cytophagales; family Hymenobacteraceae; genus Pontibacter. Next base: position 11,197 of record DATBUF010000062.1, on the reverse strand, counting down.
GACAGCTTACCTTACTTTTCGAGTGAAGTAGAGCTGGCGCAGATTGTGAAGTATGCAGAGGTAAGCAAGCAACAGAAGCAGGAGGCACGTCAGCAGCTGGAAGAACTGCGCAAGCGCATACTTGCCGGTGAAGATTTTGCCACACTTGCCAAGCAATACTCACAGGACGTAGCCTCGGCACAGGCTGGAGGTGAACTGGGCTTCTTTAAGCGAAAAGAACTGGTACCGGAATATGAGGCGGCCGCATTGCGTCTGCAGCCAGGTGGTATCTCCGGCATTGTGGAGTCACAGTTTGGTTTCCACTTAATTCAGCTGATCGAGCGCAAGGGCCAGGAATTTAACTCACGCCACATCCTGATAAAGCCGGCTACTGCCACAGTAAATATCGAAGAGGCAGCAACAGCACTCGACAGTATTCGCACTATGGTACTGAACGACAGCATCACGTTTGCCAAAGCGGCCAAAGATTTTTCTGATGATTTCAATACCAAGGATAATGGCGGCACCATTTCGAGCCGGGCAGGCACTACGTACATCCCGATGGACCAGGTAGACCCGTCTATCTTCTTTGTAATTGACACCATGCAGGTAGGTGAAATATCGAAGCCAATCCCGTTCCGCACCGAAGATGGCAAGGAAGCAGTGCGTATTATACAGCTTAAAGGCAAATCAATACCGCACCAGGCAAACTTAGAAGACGATTATCCTAAAATTGCCGCAGCGGCACTCAACGATAAAAAGAGCAAAGCCGTAGACGAGTGGTTCAGGAAGAACATCGACTCTGTATATATTGAGATCGACCCTGAGTACCAGAACTGCAAGGCACTACAACTCACGCAATAAACAATATGGCACAGTACACCTCTGACAAAGAAGCAGCCGACGCGCTACACCACGCTTACCGCAACCTGACCGCCGAAATATCTAAAGTGATTGTAGGCCAGGAAGAAGTGGTAAGGCTAGTACTAACGGCGGTTTTTTGTCAGGGGCACTGTTTGCTGGTAGGCGTGCCAGGCCTAGCCAAAACGCTGCTCATCCAAACTATAGCTTCTGCCCTCGACATGTCGTTTAGCAGGGTGCAGTTTACCCCGGACCTGATGCCTTCGGATATAGTTGGAGCCGAAACACTGGACAAGGACCGCAATTTTAAGTTTATTACCGGCCCGGTTTTCGCCAACATTGTACTGGCCGATGAAATAAACCGTACGCCGCCTAAAACCCAGGCCGCCCTGCTCGAGGCCATGCAGGAACATGCCGTAACCGTAGCCGGGAAACGCTACAAATTACCAGAGCCCTTCTTTGTGCTGGCCACCCAGAACCCGATTGAACAGGAAGGAACCTACCCCCTGCCCGAAGCACAGTTAGACCGCTTCATGTTTAATATTACGCTGGGCTACCCAAGCTACGAAGCAGAACTCCAGATTGTAAAAAACACAACAGGTGCTACAACCCAGCAGCTCCGCAAACTGCTGCACGCCGACGACATACTGGCATTTCAGCAGCTGGTGCGCCGTGTACCGGTAGTAGACAATGTAGTGGAGTATGCCGTGCAGCTGGTACATAAAACTCGCCCGGGCCAACCTATGGCCTCGAAGGAGGCAGATAATTACCTGGAATGGGGAGCAGGCCCGCGCGCTTCACAACACCTTATAGTTGGTGCCAAGTGCAATGCCATTCTCAACGGCAAATACAGCCCTGACATTGAAGACGTACAGGCAGTAGCCTTGCCCATCCTGCGCCACCGCATTGTGCGCAACTTTAAGGCCGAAGCTGAGGGCATTACAGAAGAGCAAATTATTCGCGGCCTGCTATAGTTGCTTATAGCTGATTGTTAAATTGATGAGCGGCTAAATTGTTGACTGTTATTTTCAACCATTTATCCATTTAACAATTTAACCTTCTATTCATTTAGCCATTCGACAATTTAGTGTAATTTCGCGGCAGCATTATACTTACTAATATCTTTACTTATGGAGGCGGCTGCTTTATACTTTCGCTTTAAGGAAAATCTGGCAACTATAGTGAATGCGCTCAACAGCAAGCTGGAAGTGCGTACCATGCCTTACAATGTCTCTATTCCGCTGGAAGTGGATTTGCTGAGCGATATACTCCGCATCTATGGCCTGAACTTTACTTCGGCAACTACAGGTGCTGCCCGGCTTTATGATTTTGAGCAGTGGTACCTGCAAAACGAGGAAGCTGTGAACGATGTAATGCACCGGGTGCTGGAGGATAAACGCGCGTACATGAAGACTGCTACCGGCGTTGTGCTACAGAAAGAAATGCTGTACAGGAGGCTCGAGTTCTTTAAAGAGACAGCACACACACTGGAGGTAATGATGATCCAGCAGAACCTTGGCAGCCCCAAGCACCACAACTACCCTTTCCTGAATCAGTAATACAGACAATAACTATAGAACTATAAAGGCCGGCAACTATACATTGCCGGCCTTTATAGTTACGGCAATTTATACCGCAACTACCAGGCAAGCATATAGCCACCTTCCTCTGAGCACATCAGCCCCAATTCTCTCTCACCCTTTAGTTACTACTTTGGCCAGTATAGCTAACTATAGATGTGCGGCCTCCCATCAGCTATAGTTGTACCTGTAAACAAAGCAGCTTTACCGGACACCAGCTCACTACTACTGCATATGAGTATAAATCATGGTTGTATATAACGATTTGACGACTCTCCTGTTTATAAGTAACACTTCAGGCATAGTAGCTATACTATTTCAGGCTTACAGCGTAAGAAGTACAGGCACCAACAAACAACTATAGCAGTAGCATACTCATGAGCTTATTATATAACATACTCCCCGACGCATTAAACGAGCGACAGGAAACAAACAAACTTATACTTCGCCCCTACGAAGAAGGCGACGAAAGCGACTTTATACGCGTACTTCACGAGAATACTGAAAACCTGACACCGGCCTTTAGTGGCAGACTGGCCAGAGTGAAGGTACTGGAGGATGCCCGTCTGCAGATGCAGCAGCTCCGCACCGACTGGGACAATCGCAAAACATTTGAATTTGGTGTATGGCTGAAGGCAGATAACACGTACCTCGGCGACATTGCCCTGAAGAACCTGGATCATAAGATACCGAAGGCTGAGGTTGGCCTTTACTTTACAGGCTGGCCCGAAACAAAGGCATTGGTGCAGGAGGCACTGCAAAGTATACTTGCCTTTGCCTTTGATGTGCTGCAACTAAACAAGGTGTACATCCGCTGCACCACGCACAATATATTTTACGGCGAGCTGGCACTGGAAAACGGCTTTGTAGAAGAGGGCACCCTAAGGAACGACTTCAGGGGTACTGCCTCTAACGAGCTGCATGACCTGACCTACTTCGGCATGACCCGCACAGACTTTGAGAAGCGCCGCCAGCAACAGGAATCCCGGAGTTCAACAGCCCTGATTTAGCCTGGCAACAGGTAACAATACAGCTGCTCCGAAGGGTTTGCCGGCTCGGCCAAGGCAGCTGTATGTTATAGTTGGTGGCCACGAACATACTCCTAAGTTTTTTAGCAATTCGCAAATTCATCTAACTATAAACCCAGGCTTTGGCCCCAATAAACAGTATTGCTTAAGCTGTTGCTTCACAAGACAATTACTTCCCCTGAACTCAGAAAAAAAGAAGGAAAAAAGCAGTAGAAATGGCACAAAAGCCGGGCAGTAGATGTTAAGAAAAGACAGCAGCAATCAGCTAAAATAATTAGCAAAATATAGGAGAACTTTTTTGCAAATTGGATCTGAAAGTTGTAATTTCACAAACAAATTAAGCAAATCAAGAAAGAAACACATGAGTGTAAGCAACGAAAAACTTAAAGCCCTGCAGCTGACCATCGATAAGCTCGACAAGACTTACGGTAAAGGTACTGTAATGAAGCTGAGCGACAACAAGGTAGAAGACATTCCTGCTATCTCTACAGGATCCCTTGGGTTGGACATAGCTTTGGGTATTGGCGGTTTGCCGCGTGGCCGTGTAATTGAGATCTACGGTCCTGAATCTTCCGGTAAAACCACGCTTACCATGCACGCCATTGCCGAGGCGCAACGCCAGGGCGGTTTGGCTGCATTTATCGACGCAGAACACGCTTTTGATAAAGTATATGCCGAGAAACTGGGTATCGACACTGAAAACCTGCTGATCTCTCAGCCCGATAACGGTGAACAGGCGCTCGAAATCGCTGACCACCTGATCCGTTCAGGAGCTATCGATATTATCGTAATTGACTCTGTTGCCGCTCTGGTACCGAAAGGCGAACTGGAAGGTGATATGGGGGATAGCAAAATGGGTCTGCAGGCACGTTTAATGTCGCAGGCGCTTCGTAAGCTTACCGGTACAATCAACAAAACAGGCTGCTGCTGTATCTTCATCAACCAGCTGCGTGAGAAAATTGGTGTGATGTTCGGTAACCCTGAGACAACCACCGGTGGTAACGCCCTTAAATTCTACGCCTCTGTACGTCTGGATATCCGTCGTATTGGCCAGATTAAAGAAGGTGCTGATAACATTACCGGTAACCGTACCCGCGTGAAGGTGGTGAAGAACAAAGTAGCGCCTCCGTTTAAAGTAGTTGAGTTCGACATTATGTACGGCGAGGGTATTTCTAAAGTAGGTGAGATCCTGGACCTGGGTGTAGAACTGAACATTGTACAGAAATCCGGTTCGTGGTTCTCTTACGATGGCAATAAGCTGGGCCAGGGCCGCGATGGTGTAAAGCAGATCCTGCTGGATAATCCTGAACTGATGGATGAGATCGAACAAAAGATCAGAGCTATCGTAAAGGGTGAGCCGGAAAAAGTAGCCGAAGTAATGGAAGATAAAACAGGAGATGCAGGTGAATGAACACTGTTTCCTGAACTAAAATAACAAAAAAGGTGCTATAGGTATAGCACCTTTTTTGTTTAGGTGCTGTAATACAAAGACAGATAAAGTACTAACTTGCAATACATAGCAAAGTATAAAAGTGTGTAAAAGCTACAGATACGCACTCGCAACTATAGCCTGATGGCCTGCCAGAACCGATTAAGCTACACAGGCCTTAAACATACCCCGGAGCGAGTTGGTACGAAAGTTGAATAAGCACACAACAGATGCAGACCCTTATGACGAAGAATATGAAGAAGCTTTTCCCTGTCATCCTTCTTTTGGTGATCGTGCTCTCAGCCTTTGCAACAAAAGACAGGATGCGCACCATCCGGAACGAGAGTTTTTCAACAGGCGAAGTCCTGAAATATAAAGTACGTTACGGCCCTATTGTAGCAGCCGAAGCAACTATAGATATATCCGATAACCTGCACACTATAAATGGCAGACCAACCTACCGCGCTACAGTGTACGGCAGAACCACCAACTCTTTCGACCTGTTTATAAAAGTGCGGGATACGTGGCAGTCATATATTGATACGGCAGCTATAGTACCCCACCGTTTTTACCGCAACATAGAGGAAGGCAGCTACCGCAAAAAGGAAACGGTAGACTTTGACCATTACAGCAATACGGCTGCGGTTAAAATGAAAAAGAAGAAAGATCCTGAAAAGAACAGCACACACAAGGTAACCGATAACATACAGGATATTGTAAGCGGTTTCTACTACCTGCGTACTCTGAACTACGATAACATGCGCAAAGGAGAGAAATTCAACATCAAAGGCTTTTTTGATGAGGAGATCTTTGACATGGAAGTAACTTACAAAGGCCATGAAACTGTAAATACCAGGTCCGGTAAGATGAAAGCTATAAAGCTGGTACCTAAGATGCCAAAGAATGAGATGTTTAAAGGCGAAAACGCTATAGCCGTTTACCTCTCTGATGACGACAACAAGATACCTGTGTTAATTGAGGCTGAGATGTTTGTAGGCTCTCTGAAAGTAGACCTCTACGACTACAAGAACCTGAAACACAAGCTTTCTGCCAAGAAATAAGTTACTAAAGCCAGCCTTCGGGCTGGCTTTTTTGCTATATAGCACCCCCAGGGCATGTTAAGAATAGGTTATCATTTAGCTGTTGCTGAGCAGTTTGTCTAAATCATGTTACCTTTACAGTAATTACTGCAGCCCGGTGCTCTGCAAACAGCACTCCGGGCCACTGAACAGAAAGCAATCAGTTAACTTAAAGTATCAGAAACGTGCTAACTGCATCAACCTATAAAATACTGATAGTAGACGATGAGCCCGATATTGTAGAGTTGCTACACTACAACCTGAGCCGGGAAGGCTATGAGGTGGCCAAGGCTGAGAACGGACAGAAAGCCATTGAGGTGGCACAAGCCTTTAAGCCGGACGTGATCCTGATGGACGTGATGATGCCTGTATTGGACGGAATTGCAGCATGCCGCCAGCTCCGCAGCCTGCCAGATTTTAAGCAGACACACGTTATTTTTCTGACTGCAAGAGCCGAAGAATTTTCAGAAGTTGCTGCTTTTGATGCCGGAGCCGACGACTTTATTACCAAGCCCATTAAGCCACGTGCATTGCTTAGCCGCCTGGCTGCCTTTGCCCGCCGCGATGCACTGCAGGAAGAGCAGGAGCAGGTAATCAACATAGCAGGCCTGAAAATAGACCGCACCAGCTTTGCCGTGTACAAAGGCGACCAGAAAATAACCCTGCCCAAGAAAGAGTTTGAACTGTTGGCGTTCCTGGCATCTACCCCGAACAAAGTTTTTACCCGCGACGAACTCCTGAGCAGCATCTGGGGTAGCGATGTGTACGTTATTGCCCGAACCGTAGACGTGCACATCCGGAAGGTACGCGAGAAAGTAGGCGAAGAACACATCCGTACTATAAAAGGCGTGGGCTACAAGTTTAATACCGACTAAGCTGCATGAACCTGAATTCGCGTTCGCTTGCCATTCTTATCTCATTGGCGGTAGCAGCAGTGCTCACCGCCTTTCTTGCTTTAACCACCTACTTCTCGTCAAGCGGGCTGGTGGTGGCGCTTGTACTGGTATTTATCAGTTGCTTTATGCTGGTATATTTTTCCTACGAGGCGCTGGTGCTCCGCGAAATCAAAAACATTTACTCTACCCTCGAGCGCATTAAACGCCAGGATAGCAAAAAGGCTGAGGGGCGCTCTTTCTTCACATCCGACCCGCTCCTGAAAATAAAGAACGAGATCTACGAGATAGCAGCCAAGAAGCAGCTGGAGATCGACGAACTCAAACGGTTACAGGCTATGCGCAGCGAGTTCCTGGCAGATGTATCGCATGAGCTGAAAACCCCGATCTTTGCGGCGCAAGGCTTCATCCATACATTGCTGGATGGTGCTGTAGATGACGAGAATGTACGGGATAAATTCCTGATGAAAGCAGCAAGCAGCCTCGATGGACTAGACACCCTCGTGCAGGACCTGATCAGTATTTCGCAGCTGGAAAACGGCATGGTAACCATGCAGAAGCGCAACTTTGATGTTGTGCCGCTGGTGCGGGAGGTTTTTGATCAATTAGAACTAAAGGCTGCCGCCCGCCAGATTACCCTGCACCTGGAAGTTGCACCCGGCGAAGAGATAAACCTGCATGCCGACCCGAACCGCATCCGGCAGGTTTTTGTAAACCTGATTGACAATGCTATTAAATACGGGCGCGACGGCGGCAACATCTGGGTATGGTTCACGGAGGGCCGAAAAAAGTATACCATCACGGTAAAAGACGACGGGAAAGGTATCGCTGAAGAGCATATTAACCGCATTTTCGAACGTTTTTACCGCATCGACAAGAGCCGTGCCCGCACAGAAGGGGGCTCTGGCCTGGGCCTGTCCATCTCCAAGCACATTGTAGAAGCGCACCGCTCCTTTATTGCCATTACCAGCACTATAGGCAAAGGCTCCACACTCAGATTTAAGCTGCTTAAAGCGAAGTAAGATTAATTGTTGATGGTTAAATTGTTTGATTGTTGTTCAGGAATTTAGACAAATGACTTAACAAGTAGCAATCAACAAATTAGCAATTCAACCATCCAACAATTTTAATCAGTATCTTTGCAAACGCGCAGCCCAACGCTAAGCTGTGTCGGTTATAGTTTAGATACACATGAAGTACCCGGTTTTTAAAGACCTGATCATATTTGAGAATGACGACTACATTGTAGTTAACAAACCTCCTTTTCTGGCTACACTGGAGGACAGAACGCCTAATACGACTAACCTGCTCAAAATTGCCCGCCAGTACAACCCGGACCTGCAGGCCTGTCACCGTTTGGATAAGGACACTTCCGGCTGCCTGGTATTCGCCAAAAACGCCGAAGCTTACCGTAACCTGGCCATGCAGTTTGAGCACCGCGAAGTGTACAAAGTATACCACGCTGTGGCCTGGGGCTCGCATAAGTTTGAGGATGTGCTGGTAAACAAATCGATTCTCCCGAATGCTAAAGGCGTGGCCAAACTGACACCACAGGGCAAGCCTGCCGAAACATACTTTACTACTCTGGAAAACTATAGCCGCCATACGCTGATAGAGTGCATGCCGGTAACCGGGCGCCTGCACCAGATACGCGTGCACCTGGCCTCGCTGAAGGCACCTATAGTTGGCGACTCGCTATATGGCGGGGAAGACCTGTTTTTAAGCAGCCTGAAGCGTGGCTATAACCTGAAAAAGCTGACAGAAGAGCAACCCCTGATTAAACGCTTTGCTCTGCACTCCCATACTATAGGTTTCAGGCTGCTAAACGAGGAACTGGTAAAGATAGAAGCCCCTTATCCGAAGGATTTTGCCGTGCTGGTAAAGCAACTGCGAGCCCAGTAGTTCTCTTGACAAAGGATTCGTGACAAAGGACAAAAGACGCAACTATAGCTCTTTTATCCTTTTTGCTTTTGTCTGAACCGAAATTAAAGGTGGGTTGATGGATTAGTGCGATTTTGCTATGGCAATAGTTGCGAGTATAGTTTCATCGTTACGGTAATCCAACCACCCCTGCCCCTCAGAGCTACCTTCGAACTCGCGTTCTCAGTAGCCCAAGGAGGGAAGCTTCTATCACTGCTATAGTTGAGAGTTACAGTTTTATAGTCTAGCTATAGTTTGGCCCTCCGCCCCAGTTGACTTACAAACTCAACACCATGGTTAGACACGGGTTACAAACCCGCACCAGCAGCCTAAACTATAGTTGAAGCTATAGTTTTATAGTTGCTGTTTTTAACATCCCCTTCAAAGGAGGACTTTCTGCTATTGCTAATTCTTCAACTATAGTGTTATAGTTGCAGACCAAGGGAGGACAGGTCACGACCTGTCCCTACAGGACTACAACCACGAGAAAGAGACGAAGCTTAGCAGAACAAACTATAGTTCAGCTATAGCTATGCGAAAGATGTCAGTCTTTGGGTTGAGCGCCTTTGACTTATTGCGTTGCCGCAGGCAATCCGACGCAGGAGGATAGCAAGAAGGCAGCAGCGCGATGCCCAAAGACGGGGCCTCGCGGCCGTGAGCGCACCAAAGCCAACTATGACAACTATAGGTGAGTAGAGCTCCCAGGAATACAAGATGCTATGAAACACCAGGCTTGGTTCAAGTTGTGAGTAAAGTCAACTATAGAACGATAGCAAACTATAGTTTGGCAACAGCCAGCGGCAACATTACCACTACTCAACCCTTAACACAATCTTCCCGATATTCTTGTTGCTTTCTATATAACGATGCGCTTCGGCTGCTTCTTCCCAATTATAGACGGAATCAATTACGGGCTTTAGCTTTCCTTCTTTAAATAGCGGCAGGGCAAACCGGCTTAGGTCTTCGGTTAGTTTTATCTGGTACTCTTTAGAACGGGAGCGCAGCGTAGCCCCCATTACCTGCAGCCGCTTAGTCAGGATCTTACGTAAGTCGAAATCCGCTACTTTGCCACCTCCCAGGCTTGCCAGTATCACCAGGCGGCCATCCAGTCGCAGGCAGTCCAGGTTCTGGTTAAAGTAAGGTCCGGCAATAAAATCAACTATTACATCCACGCCTTCAGTGTTGGTGTAGGCCATTACCTCTTCTCCAAAAGACGCTTCTTTATAGTTGATAGCCTTGTGGGCACCTAAGTTCAGGCAGGCTTGCAGCTTACTTTCTGATGCCGTTACAAGCACCTCTGCATGGAGTGCCCGCGCCAGTTGTATGGCAGCCGTACCTACGCCGCTCGCCCCGGCATGAATCAGTGCGCGCTCACCGGCTCGTAGTTTACCTAGCCATACCAGTGCCTGCCAGGCTGTCAGGAATACCTCAGGTATAGCTGCGGCTTCTTCCATGCTCAGGTTATCGGGTACGGGCATGGCCATAGCTTCCTCTATCACAGCATATTCGGCATAGCCGCCGCCGGGCAGCAAGCCAAATACTTTATCGCCCTTTTTGTAGCGGGTACAGTTTGCACCCACCTCCTCTACCACACCAGCTATTTCTAAACCAAGTAGAGGACTGGCACCTTTGGGTGGTGGGTATTTCCCCTCACGCTGCAGGGTATCAGCACGGTTCAGAGCGGTGGCGTGTACTTTTACCAACAGCTGAGCAGGCATGGGTTGTGGTTTTTCGTATTCGCCCAGTTCCAACTGTTCCGGGCCGCCGGGTTGTTTTACGAGTATGGCTTTCATAGTTTATGCAGGTAATGTTTTATAACCAACTATAGTTTGGCCCGGATTGTTTTACTCCCTCCGGATGGCGTCTACGGGATTGAGCCTGGCGGCACGCGTGGCAGGGTACGTACCGAACACAATGCCTACTACAACCGCAATAATGGTAATGACCATAAGTGTATTAAGGGTAAAAGCTGCCTGGAACGGCACATCGGTAAGCGCTTTAACAACAGGTGCAGCTCCCATCGCGAACAGTACACCCAGCACCAGCCCCAGCAAGCTACCCAACAACGATACCGTAACCGACTCGGCCAGGAACTGCAGCAGGATGTCGCGCTTTTTGGCACCCATAGCTTTGCGAACGCCAATCTCCACGGTCCGCTCATTCACAGATATCAGCAGTACATTCATTACCCCGATACCACCCACTACTACTGAGATTCCCACGATCAGCCCCATCACAATCCGGAACAGCAGAAAGCCTTTGGCCGCCTGCTCTACCCTGCCTTCGTTAGTAATTACCCTGAAGTCGGTTGTGTCTTTGGCTACATGGGTTTTCAGCCATCGTTCGGCATCTTTCTTAAAGGCTTGTACCTGATCTACATCATCTACCTCAAATAGCATGCGTGGCGGGTCTGCTTTCAGTTCGTTAT
>DATBUF010000061.1:0-3057 GCA_036516435.1 Pontibacter sp. | reverse complement strand
ACCGTAGCGGCAGAACCGGGCGTGCCGGCAAAAAAGGAACCGTTTATACTTTAGCCACTCAACGCGATGAGCGCAAACTCCGTGACTGGGATCAGGTACGCATGGACGCCTGGCTAAAAGCGGATGAACTGCTGAAAAATGCACCTGCCCAGCAAACGGCACAGGTAGCTACCTTCACAACTATAACTATAAACGCCGGCCGCAAAGACAAGGTCAGCCCACGCGATATAGTAGGCGCTTTGATTGCTGAAACCGGTTTAGCTTCTGACAAGATCGGAAAAATTGAAGTGCAGGACCGCGCCAGTTTTGTAGCCGTACCAAGCGCCGACGCACAAACTATAGCCGAAAAGCTCAGCAACGGTAAAATTAAAGGGCGCAGGTTCCGGGTGCATGTGGTAAAGTAAACTATAGCCACGCGCCTGCTCTATAGTCCAGGCTATAGTTGTACATCCTGCTACCCTGTCGGCGCTACTCTCCGGATCTGCACCTGCAGTAGCACCAGTGTCAAAATAAAGCTGACGACCGTGATGATACCCAGCGCCTGCAGTTGCGGAGTGATGTGGCGCAACTCGGCACCGTAAACAAGCAGCCTCCGGAATGCCTCCAGGAAATGTGTGAGCGGGATGATGTCGGCGATGAGCTTTACCCAACCCGGCATTTGGCTCATGGGCCAGGTAAAACCGCTGATCACGAAGCTGGGCGTAGCCAGCACCATCAGAATTTCGGTAGCGCGAAGCTGGTCCTTCAGGGCCAGGCTCACCAGAATGCCTAAAAATGTAAGGGCCAGCGTAAACAGCACGATCAGCACCAGCAAAGCGCCCCAGTCTACAGCTAGCGGTATCCGGAACAGCGGGAACATGCCGCCCAGTACCAGCCACCACAGCCCCGCCCCCATAATCCAGTATGGAATGGATTTGACAAGTGTAATTTTAAGAGGCGACCGGCTGTGCTGCAACAGCTCCGGCAGGGTATTATCGTTATACTCCTTGGCAAAACTCAGGGCCATAACCAGCAGAAAAACCTGCTGCATGATGGTGGCAATCATGCCCGGCCACATAAACTGCAGGTAGTTGCCCGAGGGGTTGAAAAAGCGGTTATAGGTAGCCTGAAATGCCTCGTACCGCTGCCGGGCCAGCACATCGGTCATGCCCTGCTTTTTGAGCGCTTCTATCTCGATACCGGCATTCAGGGTGCCCAGCACGGTTTGTATGCCGCGGCTGGAGAAGTTGGCGGTGAGGATGTTGGAGGTATTTATATCGACACTGATTTCGGGGTGGCGCTTCTGCTGTACATCGGCCTCAAAGCGGTCGGGGATGGTAATAATGGCTACGTACTCGCGCCGGATCAGGTCGTCGCGCAGGTTGGTGGGACTATATTGTAGCTTCTCGATGTGCAGGTTTTCGTTGTCTTCCAGTGCCTCTACAATGCGGTGGCTGAGGGGGGTGTTGTCCAGGTCTACCACCACAATGGGCTGCTCGGTTACCTTGGCGTCGCTGTACACATAGCCAAACAGCAGGCCGTATAGTATAGGTGCTCCCAGAAAAATAGCCATGGCCACCGAATTGCTTCTGAACTGCCTGAACTCCCGCCGTACCAGGTATAAAATATTGCTCATACTTTCTTCCTCCTCTTTAAGACTAAGGCAGGCGCAGCGTGGCCGTGGTGTTCACGTATAGTTCGGCGGCCTCCTGCCTGTTAACCGGCTCCAGTTTCAGCTCATATACCGTTTCGCCCAGCTGGTATTGGGGGTAGGCCGATGTCTGGTCGGCGTAGCGGGGCAGCTGTTTTACGCCCACAAGCCGGGCCGGCATAGTTTTTTTTGCAAAAGGCAGCTCCACCTGGTACTCCTGCCCTTTCTTAAATTTATTCAGGTTCGATTCTGTAACGGTGAAGCGGAAGTACGTGGAGTTAAGGTCGTAACCTACGACAGCGTTGTAGCCTGGCAGCGCCAGTTCGCCTTTGCTCAGGGCAATGGTTTCCACGGTCATGGCTTGTGGAGCAATCAGGTAACGCTCGTTCAGGGCCACGGTAGCCTCCTGCACCGCGCCGCGTGCCTGCGCCCGCTGCCCCGAAGCCATGGCTACCTGCTCCTGCCGCGTGCCCCGTTTAACTTCCTGCAGTTTGGCAGTGGCTGCATTCAGCTGCGCCTGGGCCGCGTTATACTTTGCCAGTGTTTCGTCGTACTGCTGAGCCGGTATCAGCGAGTCCTGGTACATGGCCCGCACGCGCTCCAACGATTTGCGGGCAAAATTAAACTGCTCCTGCGCCGCCTGCCGGGCTGCCTCTGCCTGCCGCTGCTGCTCGGCAGTGGCGCCGTGTACAGCCATCTGCTGCTGTGCCTCCGCTGCCGACAACGCTCCTTCGGCCTGCGCCAGTTTAGCCTCCACCTCCGGCACATCCAGCACCAGTAAGGTATCTCCCTGCTGCACAACATCCGATTCGTTTACCCGGATATCGACAATGCGGCCGGGCACTTTGGGGGCTAGCGAAATCGTCTGACGGTTTACTTTACCTTCAAGCATATTGGCGGTATCAGGTGTGGTGTTACAGCTACCCAGCAGGCCGGTGCTCAGGAGTGCGATCCCACCAAAGGCAAAAATTTTGTTTATAGTTGTTGCTGTTTTCATGTCAGGTTCTTTTAATGAGCCGGTATGTTTTCAGGAGTAAGGGAGCCCGTGGCTTCGAGCAGGTCGAGTATGCTCAGGCGCTGCCGGTAAATGGCCGTGAGCTGCTCCAGTTGCGCAGTCTGCATGTCGGTAAGGCTGCCCAGGTGGTCGCGCAGCGAAATCAGGCCCAGTTCATATTGCTTCTGGCTGGTGTCGAGCACCCGGCGGGCGGTTTGTACCTGTTGCTCGGCTACATGCACGAGTTGCAGGTTTTTGCTGGCCTCGGCCTGTACCTTTTGCAGGTTCAGCTGCAACAGCTCCTGCGCCTCCCGCTTGCGGTGCTCCATCACCTCGCGGTCCAGCTTCGTTTGCTGTGCCCGGTTGGCGGCTGCCAGTCCGTCAAAAATATTCCAGCGTACGCCCACCCCCACATACCAGAGCGGGTCGAGCA
>DATBUF010000060.1:0-8589 GCA_036516435.1 Pontibacter sp. | reverse complement strand
CCTTCTGTGGTGTGGTTGGGCTAAAACCTACTTACTCCCGCATTTCGCGCTATGGTCTTATTGCCTATGCCTCTTCCTTCGACCAGATTGGTCTTTTTACTAAAAACGTAGAAGATGCTGCCCTGCTGCTGGAGATAATGGCCGGGCCGGATGAATTTGACAGCACCGCCAGTCACCAGCCCGTACCAAACTATAGCACATTACTGCAGGCTGATAAGAAGTATAAGATCGGCTACATCCGCGACTGCTTTGAAAGCGAAGGGCTGGATGCAGAAGTAAAAGATGCGATACTTGGTGTAAAGGACCTGCTGAAGGCTGATGGCCACGAAGTAGAAGCTGTAGAGTTTCCTTACCTGGACTACATGGTGCCTACTTACTATATTCTGACAACTGCCGAAGCCAGCTCTAACCTGGGCCGCTACGACGGTGTAAAATATGGTTACCGCAGCCCCAATATCTCTGACCTTAACTCGTTGTATAAAAAAACCAGATCCGAAGGCTTTGGAAAAGAAGTACAGCGCCGCATTATGCTGGGTACCTTTGTGCTAAGCGCCGATTACTACGACGCATATTACACAAAGGCTCAGAAAGTTAGAAGGCTGATAAAGGAGAAGACAGACGAATTGCTTCAGACGTACGATTTCCTTATCTTGCCTACAGCTCCGACTACAGCCTTTAAAATCGGGGAGAATACAGCTAATCCGTTAGCAATGTACCTGGCTGATATTTTTACAGTGCAAGCTTCTTTGGCAGGTGTTCCGGCTATATCCATCCCGGTTAACCGCGACACCAACGGCCTTTCCATCGGGTTGCAATTAATGACCCGCTCGTTCGACGAGGCAGCTCTGCTGGCTTTCTCGAATTACATACTGGATAAGATTCCCGTTGAAGCATAAATAAAATGACGTATTCTAAACGCTTTACCGTAGTTGCGGCTATAGTTGGCAGCATCTGGGCAAACTACGCCCAGGCGGCGCCAACCAGCCTCAGGTATGATTTTACTGTAGTCGAAGACACACTGCTGCCTTTGGGTGATACTACGATACTCTCGCCGGAAGAACTGGCGCTGCTGGTAGAGTATATCCCCAACGAGCCTGACCACGTGATACAGGACCGTTTAAGCTGTATAGAATCCGAAATACCGCTTACGTTTAACCCCTTCGTAAGAAACTTCATTGATTACTTTACCATCCGCAACCGCAAGTATACCCGCACGATGATTTCGCGCCACAATGTATACTTCCCGCTTTTTGAGAAATACCTCAGGAAGTACGACATGCCGGATGAGATGAAGTACCTGGCTATAGTTGAGTCGGGCCTGAACCCGAAGGCGGCCTCCTGGGCAAAAGCTGTAGGTTTGTGGCAGTTTATTCCGGTTACAGGCAAGGAGTACGGTCTGGACCAGAGTGGCCATATAGATGAGCGCATGGACCCGGAAAAAGCCACTGATGCGGCCTGCCGCTTTCTGAAGCGCCTGCACAAAACATACGGCGACTGGGAACTAGCAATGGCTGCTTACAACTGCGGGCCGGGCAACGTTAACAAAGCTATTCGCAGAGCAGGTGGTGGCAAAAAAACGTTCTGGGAAATCTTCCCTTACCTGCCAAAAGAGACCCGCAGCTATGTACCGTCTATGACGGCCGTAATCTACGCGATGAACTACGCTCCGCAGCACAACATCTTTACCGATTCGGTACTGTATGCGCAGGATGTGGAGACTTTAACTATAAACCAGGCAGTAGACCTGGAGAAACTGGCAGAGGAACTGCACCTGGCTCCTGAAACCCTGCTGGCGCTGAACCCTGAAATAAAGAAAACAGTGCTGCCTGCAAGCACCCGTAACTATAAGTTGCGTGTACCAGCTGAGCGTGCTGCTTTGCTGGCATCCACAGCTGACGTGAGCTGTATGATTGCCGCCGCATCTCCTGCAGCACCAATCCCGGCACCTGTTCGTGAGCTGGAGCAACCAGCCGCAGCACCGGTGCTGCTTGCCTCCGGCACTACACCGGCTGCAACCTCGCAAACCGACAGCACCGAGAAGAAGGTTTATACAGTAAAGCGGGGCGACAACCTTTCTTCTATTGCAAAGCAGCATAACGTAACTATAGAACAGCTGAAGGAATGGAATGACCTGAACCGCTCAACTATAGTTGCAAACCAGAAATTAACGGTTTATCAACCTGCCATTACCGAGGCACTGGCCATGGTCTCTCCTGCTGATGAACCGGCAGCCAAGCCCGTAGCAAAGAAAGCCACGAAACCAGCACTAAAAGTATCTGAAAAACAGCAGGAGATCATTCATCATGTGCAGCCAGGCGATACCCTCTGGAACATCTCGCAAAAGTATAACGGCATCAGTGTGGAGCAGATCAAAAAACTGAACAAATTAAAGTCAAATGAGATAAAGCCCGGCCAGAAGCTTATACTTGGTTAGCCTTCTTATTGCTTACAAAACGAACAGCACCTTCTTACCCGGAGGTGCTGTTCGTTTTGTAAGTTACAGGCGAATATGTTATACTTTAGGTGCACATCCCTTATCTTTGACGCCTGCATTTTGATAACCAACATTTTCTTTAGAAATTGGCTTTTTACAAGCGACCGAACTAAGGAGGCTTTACCTCTGCACATAAATAATTACACGGATGATTATAGTTAACAAGGAAGACGCCCTGAACTACCACATGGAGGGCAAACCCGGAAAAATTGAAGTTATACCAACCAAGATGGTAAGCACCCAGCACGACCTGGCCCTCGCCTACTCTCCTGGTGTTGCAGAACCCTGCAAAGAAATAGCTGCTGATAAAGACAACGTTTATAAATATACTGCTAAGGGCAACCTGGTAGGTGTAATTTCCAATGGTACAGCTGTGCTTGGGCTCGGCAACATTGGCCCTGACGCTTCAAAACCTGTCATGGAAGGGAAAGGCGTACTGTTCAAGAAATTTGCCGGGATAGATGTATTTGATATTGAGATAGACTGCACCGACCCTGCCGAATTTATCCGCATTGTAAAATCGCTGGAGCCTACGTTTGGTGGCATTAACCTGGAAGACATTAAAGCGCCTGAAAGCTTTAAGATAGAGAATGCCCTGAAAGAGCAGATGAACATTCCGCTCATGCACGACGACCAGCACGGCACTGCCATTATTTCTGCCGCTGCCTTGCTAAATGCACTGGAACTGGCCGGAAAGCGAATTGATACAGTACAGATTGTGGTTAATGGCGCCGGCGCTGCTGCCATTGCCTGCGCCAAACTATACGTAGCGCTGGGCGCTAAACTGGACAACATCGTAATGTTCGACAAGGACGGCATTATCCGTCCGGAGCGCAACGACCTGGACATTTACAGAGCACAATTTGTAACCCTGCGCAAAATCAGTACCCTGCAGGAAGCGATGCAGGGAGCTGATGTGTTCATTGGTCTATCAGCAGGTAACGTGCTGCCTGCCGAATATGTAAAGCTGATGGCACCTACCCCGATCATTTTTGCGCTGGCTAACCCTGATCCGGAAATCCCTTACGACGTAGCCATGGCTACCCGCGAAGACCTGATCATGGCCACCGGCCGGTCTGACCACCCGAACCAGGTGAACAACGTACTCGGTTTCCCTTACATTTTCAGGGGAGCGCTGGATGTGCGTGCCACCGAAATTAACGAGGCTATGAAGCTGGCTGCTGTTCATGCACTGGCGAAACTTGCCAAAGAACCGGTTCCTGAGATTGTACACAAAGCCTACGGCGACAACACGATTTCTTTTGGCAGATTTTACCTGATACCAAAGCCACTGGACCCACGCCTGATTACTACGGTATCGCCGGCTGTAGCCAGAGCTGCAATGGAAAGCGGCGTGGCCCGCAACCCGATCACTGACTGGGAGGCCTACGAGCAGGAACTACAGGAGCGCATTGGCATCGACCAGAAGCTGATGACACGTATTACGAACCAGGCCAAAAAAGATCCGAAGCGAGTAGTATTTGCCGAAGCTGACCACTATAAGATTCTGAAAGCAGCCCAAACGGTAAAAGAGCAGAACATCGCTGATCCTATACTTCTGGGTAACCGTAGCCGTATTGAGGCTATTATTGCTGAGAACCACCTGGACCTGCAGGGTGTAACCATCATCGACCCGTTTGAAGAAGATGCCAAACGCGAGGAGTTTGCCCAGGTACTATACCAGAAACGCCAGCGCAAAGGCCTTACCTTCTTCGACTGCCGCCGCCTGGTGCGCGACAGAATGTACTTCGGTAGCCTGATGCTGGAAACCGGCGAAGCAGATGCACTGATCTCCGGTCTTACCCGCGATTACTCCAGAACGATACTACCGGCCATTCAGGTAATTGGTGTAGAAGAAGGAGTGAACAAAGTGGCCGGTATGTACATCATCCTGAACAAAAAAGAACCTTATTTCTTTGCCGATACTACCGTAAACGTAAACCCTACTGCCGATGAGCTGGTAGATATTATTGGTCTTACTGCCCGCACTGTACGCTTCTTTGACCAGGAGCCGCGCATGGCGGTGTTGTCGTACTCCAACTTTGGTTCAGTACAGGGCGATATTCCTAAAAAAGGATCTGAGGCAGTGCGTAAAGCCAAGGCCCGTTACCCGGACCTGCTGATTGATGGGGAGATGCAGGCAAACACAGCCCTGAACAAGAACCTGCTGCGTGAGCACTATCCGTTCAGCGAACTTGCTGAAAAAGGCGCCAATACCCTGGTATTCCCGACCCTGACCTCCGGTAACATTGCCTATAAGCTGCTGCAGGAAATAGGCGGCGCTGAGGCCATAGGACCTGTACTGATGGGTATGCGCAAACCTGTTCATATTCTGCAACTTGGCAGCTCTATCCGTGAAATAGTAAACATGGTAGCCATTGCTGTCGTAGATGCACAAAACTATAACAACAAACATATATAGATGATAGTCTATATCGATGGTAAGCTGACCTATAAAGATCCGACCTATGTGGTTATTGACGTAAACGGCATAGGGTACCAGATCAAAATACCGCTGAGCACGTACTCCTCGTTACCTGACGGGGAGCGCTGCCGGCTGCACACCTACCTGCACATAAAAGAGGATGCCCATACCTTGTATGGCTTTATGACGGCAGCTGAGAAAGAAACTTTTCTGCACCTGATCTCGATTTCCGGGGTGGGCCCCAATACAGGGCTGATGATTCTGTCGTCGTTATCAGTGGAGGAAATACAGCAGGCTATAGTTAGAGAGGATGTGCGCACGATACAGCATGTAAAAGGCATAGGTGCAAAAACAGCGCAACGCATTATACTGGAGCTGCGCGATAAAATAAAGAAAGAGGTAATGCTCTCAGATGCAGGTATTCCGGCATCCGGGGTAGCATACAATACCAATCGAGCCGAAGCGTTATCTGCTTTAGTAACATTAGGTTTTGCCAAGAATGTAGCAGAAAAGACTCTTGATGCTATAATTAAGCGCGAGGGCAGCGGCCTGAGTGTAGAGGAGCTTATAAAGTTTGCGTTAAAATCGTCTTAGAATTATACCCGCTTGATCTTGAAAGGTAAAAAGAGCAGCCTTGTATTTGCCTCGGTTGCTGCTATGGTTATGTTGGCGTGGTGGTCGCAGGCCGAGGCTTTGCGTGCTCCGGGCTGGCCTGCGTACGGCAGCCTCAAGGCTATACTTTTCCAGGATACGGTGAAGGTAGATACCACCAAACTACAGAAGTATATTCCGAGCCGCAGACCTACTTTTACACCATCCGACAGGCGTGGCAACCCTTTCAGCACCCGCCCGGCCTCCTCTCCCCTGCTGCTGGGCATGCCTGGCAACGTGCAGCTCGGCGTAGATTACGACGATAGCCTGCAGCTTTACAACATCAACGAAACTATAGGCGACAGCATACCGATCCGGCCACCTTCGTCTATGACGCTGAAGCAGTTTACCGAGTGGCAGCAGCGCCAGGCGGTACGCGACTACTGGCGGAGCAAATCGGCGGGTATAGAGGGCGAAGACCTGACCAGTAGCCGCAGGCTGGTTCCTAAAATCTACATCAGCCCTGTGTTTGACCGTATCTTTGGTGGTAACTATGTTGATATTCAGCCGAACGGAAACGTGTCGCTGAAGTTTGGTGCCCGCTTTAACCGCAACCAGAACCCAACTATACCGCTCCGCCAGCAACGCACCGGCGACTTTGAATTTGACCAGAACATCTCTCTGAATCTGGTGGGCAAAGTAGGGGAAAAACTGGCCATCAACTTTAACTGGGACAACAACGCCAACTTCGACTTCGAAAACAACATGAAGCTGGACTATACCGGCTACGAAGAAGAAATTATAAGAAAAGTAGAGGCCGGTAACGTAAGCCTTCCGCTTAACAACTCGCTGATAACCGGTGCCCAGAACCTGTTTGGTATTAAAACGCAGCTGCAGTTCGGCAGACTGGGTGTTACTGCTATTGCCTCCAACGTACGTGGCCGAAACGACGAGGTCATTATCCAGAATGGTGCCCAGAACCAGCCATTCGAGATCCGCATTGATGCCTATGACAGAGACCGCCACTACTTCCTGTCGCAGTTTTTCAGGGGCCGTTACGACCGCTCACTGGCTACGCTGCCACTGGTGAATTCCGGCATCGTAATCCGCAGGCTAGAACTATACGTTACTAACAACAACCGCTCGACCGAGAACCTGCGCAACATGGTTGCCTACATGGACCTGGGCGAACCAGACCCATACCGCAACCAGTTTGAGCGCATTACGACTGCGCCGGCCAGCAATGCAGCCAACACACTCTATGGTTCAGTAGCCAACAATCCTGCCGCCCGCAACAATGCCCAGGTAGACGAATACCTGCGTGGGCAGGGTTTGCAGAAAGGCATTGACTTTGAGCACGTACGCGCCCGCAAGCTGGATCCGCGCGAATATAAATTTAACCCGCAGCTGGGTTATATCTCGCTGAATACGGCCTTACTACCTGACCAGGTACTGGGGGTAGCATTTGAGTATACTTACAATGGCAAAACTTATAAAGTAGGTGAGTTGCTGGAAGATTACCAGAACCTGCAGGATGACCAGGTAATCCAGATGAAGTTGCTGAAGGCAACCAATCCTTCGCTGGAGTACCCTACCTGGGACCTGATGATGAAAAACGTGTACAGCCTGGAGGCCACGCAGGTAAACCGCGAAAACTTCCAGCTGCGCATTATTTATAAAGATGACGAATCGGGTGTAGATATCTCGGCGCTGACTGAGCAGAGCCCGATACAGGGCATACCGCTGGTAGAAGTATTTAACCTGGATAACGTAAACACAAACAACGACAAGCCAAGCGACGGAAACTTTGACTTTCTGCCAGGCATAACCATCGATCCGGAAACAGGCAGGGTGTACTTCCCGCAGGTAGAACCATTCGGAGACTACCTGCGCCAGAAACTACAGGGCAACCCCGAACTGGCAGAACGCTACGTGTTTGAGGAACTATACGAGCAGACCCAGACCGATGCCCAGCAGAATAACGCCAAGGCCAAGTTCTTCCTGACCGGTCGCGTACAGGCCACTTCCACTGACGAGATTGTGCTGCCCGGCTTCCGGATTGCAGAAGGTTCTGTAGCAGTATACTCCGGCGGCACACGCCTGACAGAAGGTACCGACTACCAGGTATTTTATGATTTAGGCCGCATTAAGATCCTGAACCCAAGCTACATCAGCTCTGCCAGCGACCTGCGTGTTACCTACGAGAAAGCTGAACTCCTGAACATACAGCCACGCGCGCTGGTAGGAGCCCGTTTCGATTACCGCCTGACAGACGATGTAAACCTGGGTGCTACAGTGCTCCACATGAGCGAGCAGCCCTACATAAACCGGGTAAGTATAGGCGACGAACCAACCAACAACACCATCTACGGCTTCGACATCAGTTTACAGAAAGATTCACGCTTCCTGACACGGATGACGGATGCCCTGCCGCTGGTGCAGACCAAAGTACCTTCCAGCATCTCCTTTAGCGGAGAGTTCGCACAACTGGTGCCGGCCCGTTCCAAGTCGCCTGCCAACGAGGACGGCACTTCTTATATCGATGATTTTGAAGGTTCGGAGACACCCTATAGTCTGGGCGGTTTCAGCAACAACGGCTGGCGCCTGGCCGCTACTCCCGCTCCGCTTGTGCCCGGCGAAGGGCTGGCCTATAGTTACAACCGCGCCAAACTGGCCTGGTACACTATAGACCAGATCTTCTACCGCAACTCTGACGGACTAAAGCCTAAAAATATCACAGCCGAAGAGCTTAAAAACCATTATGTGCGCGGTATACCGCGTACAGAGGTATTCCCGGGCCGCGACCCTGAAGTATCCAACTCTTTTGAATATACCTTTGACTTGGCCTATTATCCACGCGAGCGTGGGCAGTACAACTATAACCCGAACCTGACACAACAGGGCCTGCTGGCCGGGGACCCGCGCAGCAACTGGGGCGGTGTAAGCCGCGACATCACCTTTGATACCGACTTTGATAACGCAAACATCGAGTACATTGAGTTCTGGATGATGGACCCGTTTATAACCGGGCAGAATGGCCGCAAGGATGCCCAGGGCAACCCGATCAACAGCAATACAG
>DATBUF010000059.1:0-3054 GCA_036516435.1 Pontibacter sp. | reverse complement strand
ACTACCACCACGAGCAAAGCGATGCAACTATAGCTCCTCCAACTATAGTTCAGCTGCTATGCGAAATGATGTCAGTCTTTGGGTTGAGCGCCTTTGACTTGTTGCGGTGCCGCAGGCAATCCGACGCAGGAGGATAGCAAGAAGGCAGCAGCGCGATGCCCGAAGACGGGGCCTCCCGGCCCAGGAGGGAGCCAAGTAAACTATAGAACAAAGAGCAAGTAGAGCTCCCAGGAATACAAGATACTATAAAACAACAGGCTTGGCTTGAACCAGCAACTATAGCTAACTATAAAGCAAAAGAAGCAGCGCCGGAACACCAAGCGCTGCTTCTTTACAAATCTTTCTAAAGCATTATCTCCTCATTTCAGAGGCATACGCCTCATGCTCTTTAGCCTGACGGCCAAACACTTTGGCAATCCATTTCGGCAGGAAGATCGAGCCCAGAATCAGGTACGGGTAGTACGTAATCAGGCGATAGAGCATCACCACTACATTACTGAAGCCGCCCAGGAACAAGCCAAAGAAGCTTGGGAATGCCATCTCTACAATGCCGGCACCACCTGGCGTAATCGCGATCAGCATCACAATCCAGAAGATCAGGTTGCGGGAGATGATGAGCATGTGCTCACCGAAACTTACATCCACAAAAGCTGCAATCAGGCAGTTGAGCAGGAAGTAACGGGCACTCCAGACAAAGATTGTGGAGAGAATGGCTTTGCTCCAGTAAGCAGTGTCTTTGCCTTTCAGCTGCTGCGATGCCCAAACAATCTCATTCCCATGCTGAAATGCACTTACACGCCACTTACGCAGAAACCTGATAGAAGTAATTTTCAGCAACAGCCACTTAAACGCACGGGGCCTTACAAACAAAGCATAGATCATCAGGAACGTATAGAGCGCGATCAAACTATAGCTCACGTAGAAAGCCCACTTCAGTTTACTGATATCCGAGGCCTCCAGACCAAAGGTTGGGAAAACCTCACCTTGGGTAATTAACAGCGCAACAGGCGCCGCCAGTATAAAAAACATGTTGTCCAGTACGGCCGTCAGCATCACATAGGCCAGCGACTTGCCCAGCGGAATACCTTCTTTGTTCAGGATGATGGTGGCGACGGTGGTACCCCCCACTACAGAAGGCGTTACTGCCGACGCAAACTCCCAGAGCATGATCACATCCAGGCTGTTGCGCCAGGTCAGGAATTTATCAGTGAGCGCCCGGATGCGGTAAATGTAACCAAAGTCGCGGATGATGAGCACCAGTATAGCGGCAGCCATCCACCACATGTTGGCATCGGCTATACTCTTCAGGTCGCCCAGTTTATCATCTTTTATAAACAGCCAGGCCGTAGCTCCAAGGCCCAATATTACAGGCACAAGTACTTTTACCGGGCTAAAGCTCTTAAGTATGGTTTTTTGGTTCTGATCCATGCAGGTGTGCTGGCTTTCTTCTTACTACCGGATTACTATTCTACCAGCAGTTGTGTTACCTGGGCAGCCTGCCCTTCGGCTATAGTTATTGTAAAATCATTAAATCCTTCGCCCACTTCTATCCCGATCAGGTTTAGCTGCAGCATATCCAGTATCGCCAGGAAATTAAAGATCATCCCGATCTTATCCGGAAACTGCCTGATCACTTCTGAGAATGTAGTACGCTGGCGTTCGGTTACCATTCTCAGGATCACGTCGCGCTGCCCCTCTATGGTATACGGGTACTGAATAACGGTATGCTTCGGGCGGTTCTGCTCTTCGGCGTAGCGGTTCATTACCTTCTCAAATACCCGCATAATGCGGTACAGATTCAGGTCCTGCAGCTCGTACTCAAAGTTGTTGGCGTTGGCAATTACCTGTAGTTCGTCGTGAATGTTGCCGCGGTTTTCCTGGGCCAGGCGCAGATCTTCCATCTCCGATAGGGCCGGCACCGCGCTCTTATACTTTTTATATTCTAACAGGTGCTGTACCAGTTCCTGGCGCGGGTCAATTTCGTTGCCTTCCTCATCCTTTTCGGTGCGGGGAAGCAGCATTTTGGCTTTAATGCGCATCAGGGTAGCAGCCGTAAGTATAAAATCGCTGGCAACTTCTATGTTCAGCTGCTCCAGTTGCCGGATGTAGCCCATAAACTCATTCGTAATCTGGAAGATCGGAATGTCGTGTATGTCCAGTTCGTCGCGTTCTATAAAGAACAACAGCAGGTCAAACGGCCCCTCAAACAACGGTAATTTTATCTCGAAACTCACTCTACTTCAGTTTTTTGCTGCGCCGCCGGGTATAAGCCGACGAACAAATTTAAACATTTTTACCTGAATTAGTGTAACGCTAAGTTTAAACCACCTAGTACCGCACCACCATCCCCCTTTACAGCGGCTTCAGGCATTAATTTTGATTACTCCGGATTTGATTGACGGCTGCGGGGTAATTCGTATATAATTTTTATTAATTTTACGTTTTGCCCGGTTGTTTACAATTTTTGCAGCCGGCAAACTTTTAATAAAAAAAATTGTTGAGACTCTATAAAGAGAATCGTATGATCGTTAAACCCGGAGAGTTGCTTGCCTCCATCAACACGCCTGCCGACCTGCGAAAGCTGAAGCCGGAACAGTTGCTGCAGGTAACCCAGGAACTTAGACAGTATATTATTGATGTAGTGTCGATACATGGCGGCCATTTTGGAGCCAGCCTGGGCGTGGTAGAGCTTACTACAGCGCTGCATTATGTGTTTGATACCCCTTACGACCAACTGGTTTGGGATGTGGGGCACCAGGCATACGGGCATAAAATACTGACTGGCCGCCGCGATGTGTTTCATACCAACCGCAAGTATGGCGGCATTTCCGGTTTCCCGAAGCGTAAAGAAAGTGAGTACGATACCTTTGGCGTAGGCCACTCCAGCACCTCTATTTCGGCGGCACTGGGCATGGCTGTAGCCTCTAAGTATAAAGGCGAAAAAGACCGCCAGCACATTGCCGTAATTGGCGATGGCGCCATGACGGGCGGTATGGCCTTTGAAGCGCTGAACCACGCCGGCGTAGCCAATGCCAACCTGCTGGTAGTTCTGAA
>DATBUF010000058.1:0-5217 GCA_036516435.1 Pontibacter sp. | reverse complement strand
TTAAAGGGTACGTTGCGGTAAAATTTCTCCCGGAAACCCGACTCGATCAGAATGCCTTCGCTCAGGTTACCATTACGCAGCCGGGCATACTCAAACCGCTCCCCAATATGCAGTTTCACGTGGAGCGTATCGTTGTGCAGGTACATGCTGTCGGCAGATGCCAGCAGATAAGCATCCTGGTGCAGCTGGTACACCAATGCCCTTACTTCTTTTGTTGCCGTTACCGAATCAGGGTGGGTGCTTTGGTAACTATAGCTGCGCAGGCGGGGAACATCAGCTGCAGCAGGATGCATGCGAAGTACTACCTTAGCCTGCGGTGTAGCAGGTTGCTGCTGCGCCCGCGCAAACGGCAGCCACAAAAGCAAACACCAAACTACGGCAGCTATTTTATACATTTGTGTTTTTAATTGTTGAATTGTTTGATGGCTAAATTGTTAAACTATAGATGGTCATTCTAAAGGGAGCTATAGTTTAGCAACAAAGGTAACGGGTTCAACTGTACTTTAGGAACCGGAAACTATAGTTTCCAGATCATCAGCAATTTAACAATCCAACAATTTAGCAATTTAACCTGTGTCCGGCATCTACTTACATATTCCTTTCTGCAAACAGGCCTGCCATTACTGCGACTTTCACTTCAGCACTTCTATGGGCACAAAGGAGAAAACCATACAGGCCATTGCACGCGAACTGGAGCTCAGACAAGCATACCTGCAGGGGCAGGAAGTAAAAACGATTTACTTTGGCGGCGGCACGCCGTCGCTGCTTACTCAGCCTGAACTAGAGCTTTTACTGCAAACTATAAGAAGCCATTTTATAGTTTCAGCTGATGCGGAAATTACCCTGGAGGCCAATCCCGACGACCTGAGACCAGCTAAACTACAGGAGCTGAAAGCGGCAGGCATTAACCGCTTGAGTATAGGATTGCAGAGTTTTCATGAGCCGCACCTGCGCCTGATGAACCGCGCCCACAATGCCACCGAAAGCCTGCAGTGTGTGAAAGATGCCCAGGCAGCCGGTTTCGACAACATCACTGTAGACCTCATCTACGGCATTCCGGCACCGGACCATAGTATCTGGCTCAACGACCTGGCAACACTCTTTTCCCTGAATGTGCAGCATGTATCGTGCTATGCCTTAACTATAGAACCAGATACAGCCTTGGGTCGCTGGAGCAAGAAGGGTAAGTTCAAACCTTCGGAAGATGATTTTACAGCGCAGCAGTTCGAGATTTTGCTGGAGCAGATGGGGCAGCATGGTTTTGTCCAGTACGAGATCTCCAACTTCTGCAAGCCGGGCTTTGAATCCAGGCACAACAGCAACTACTGGCGCGGGGTGCATTACCTGGGCGTGGGCCCGAGCGCGCACTCGTTTAACGGGCACAGCAGGCAGTACAACGTGGCCAACAACCGCAAGTATATAGATGCGATTGCCCAGCAAACTATACCCGCCGAACTAGAAGCGCTAACTATAGCCGACCAGGCCAACGATTACCTGCTCACCACGTTGCGCACCACGTGGGGCTGCGACTTAACGCAACTGCACAACAGGTATGGCTACGATGTACAGGCCATGCACCAACTATACCTGCAGGAGCTGCAACAGAAAGAACTTGCCACTATAAAGGACCAGGTACTTTACTTAACCGATAAAGGCAAACTACTGGCCGACCAGATTACGCTGGACCTGATGCAGGAGTAAACTTAACAGAACTATAGTTTGCACCTATTTCGGTTTCCTCCGTATGTGGGGATAATTGCAGCACCCTGATCCTGAACACCAAAGAACGAATGCCCCAGCTAACCACCATTTATCTTTCAGAGGATTTCAAAATAGAAGCTGATGATACGATGGCCTTCATCAGAACGGAATGGCTGCGCCCCTTGGCCGATGATCGGTTTAAAGTAGAGGCCATGCGGGCATACGATGTTATTGTCGGGCAGGCCGCGCAACTGGTGCTGGTAAATGCAGAGCAGGTATCTATAGTTGGCCCCGAAACAAAAGACTGGCTCTCTAACACCTACTATAGCCTGTTCTCACAAACACACCTGCGCAAAATGGCCCGCGTAATGCCGGACAACCTGTTCAAGAAACTGGCGCTGGCCTCAGTAGTAGCGCGGGCGGATGCCTCCGGGTCTCTAAACTACGATATCCGAGACTTTGCTTCAGAAGATGAGGCGTTGCGCTGGCTTTTGGAAGAAGAATAGCAACTATAGTTTCCATATTTTCGCTTATACTTGCTAAAAAGCCCCAACTATGGAAGCCACCATCACCTACCGCGACCAAATCTATAGTTTTAATCCCCTGCAGCCACTGGATATTTCGATGCCACTGCACAACCAGCAGCCGCAACCGGAGTGTTTCTGGGCCGAGCCGGTAGCTTTTGATGTGATCAGAGTAGGGGATTTTGTGGGCAGCGTAGCCGAGGGCGGCAGCACCAACTATAAACGTGTGCACCTGACCCCGCACGGCAACGGCACCCACACCGAGTGTTACGGCCACATCTCTGCCGATGAGAACGCCACTATCCAAAACTGCCTCAAGCGCTTCCTGTTTGTAGCACAACTGATAACTGTAACGCCGCAAAAGCAGGCAAATGGCGACGAAGTGGTACTGCTGAAGGAAGTACAGGCACAGCTGCAAGGCCTAAAATGCGAAGCGGTCATACTCCGGACTTTGCCTAACTCAGATGATAAGCTTACGCGCCATTATTCCGGCACCAACCCGCCTTACTTAGAACACAACATCGGGCAGTATCTGGCCGAGAAAGGTGTGCAGCACCTGCTGCTGGACCTCCCCTCCGTAGACCGTGAACTGGATGAAGGCAAATTGCTGTGCCACCATGCTTTCTGGCAGTATCCGAAAAATACCCGGTGCGGGGCCACCATTACAGAACTTATTTATGTGCCGGAGCATATTTCAGACGGCTTGTACTTACT
This sequence comes from Pontibacter sp., assembly GCA_036516435.1. GTDB lineage: Bacteria > Bacteroidota > Bacteroidia > Cytophagales > Hymenobacteraceae > Pontibacter. The sequence goes on along the minus strand of DATBUF010000058.1, from coordinate 2,278 downwards.
AAACCTGCAAATCGCCAGCCTGCAGTTAGATGCCAGCCCCAGCAAGCCCGTACTTTATAGTTTAACGCCGGTTTTCCCGAAACTATAGTTGAGCCATGCACCAGACGACTGATACCATTCTGATGATAGAGCCGACGAACTTCTGCTACAACCCGGATGCGGCCCTGACCAACAAATTTCAGAAACAGGCAGCAGAGTTAACTGCAGCAGAAGTACAGGCCAGAGCGCTTCAGGAATTCAGGCAGATGGTACGGCAACTACAGCAGGCAGGGGTAGGAGTGAAGGTAGTCCGGGATGTCGAAAACTCCTGCACACCAGACTCCATTTTCCCGAACAACTGGTTTTCCACGCATCAGAGCGGGCAGTTGGTAACGTATCCTATGGCCCCCATTAACCGCAGGGGAGAGCGCCGGCAAGACATCATAGATCACCTTATGAACAACTATGGCTATCGGGAGCGTGTGCAGCTGGAGCATTTTGAAGACCTGCCTGATCCGAAGTTTCTGGAAGGCACCGGAAGCTTGGTTCTGGACCGCGTGCACAGGGTAGCTTATGCCGCCATCTCTCCCAGAACAGAGCCGGAGCCACTACAGGAGTTTTGCGAAAAACTGAACTATAAGCCTGTCACTTTTCGTGCTTACGGCCCCACAGGCGAGCTCATCTACCACACCAACGTAATGCTGTGCCTCGGTGAGACCTTTGCTATAGTTGGGATGGATGTAGTGGATGCACAGGACCGGGAAAAGCTGCGGCAGCAGTTTGAAACTACAGGTAAAGAGATCATCGAGCTTACGACTACCCAGACGCACCACCACTTTGCCGGCAACATGCTGCAGCTCCGCAACAAGCAGGGCGAAACGATACTGGTGATGTCTGAAGCCGCTTATACTTCCCTTACTGATGATCAGCTTCGCAAGCTTAAAAGCCACAACAACCAGCTGCTCTATTTTCCGGTACACCTGATTGAGCAATGTGGCGGCGGCAGTGTGCGCTGCATGATTGCAGAAATCTTTAGACCGGAGAAAGTATAAGCAACAAAGGCTGGAACTATAGCTCCAGCCTCGATCAGGTTAGTTGTTTAAGGTATTGTTATTCTAAAATAAGGCTTCAGCTACTTTGCGCACCGAGTCTGATTTGCCCATTGAGTAGTAATGCAGGCAGGGCACACCAAACTCCACCAATTCTTTAGACTGCTGAATGGCCCACTCCACACCCACCTGCGCAGCAGCTTTGTTATCTGCACAGTCTTCAATTGCATCGGCAAGCTCACACGGAATCTCGATATGAAACAGGCTTGGCAATAGCGTCAGTTGTGTTTTAGTGGTCATTGGCTTCAGGCCCGGAATAATAGGCACTGTTATCCCCTCTTCGCGGCAACGGTTCACAAAGTCAAAGTACTTCTGGTTATCGAAAAACATCTGCGTCACGATGTATTCTGCTCCCAGCTCCACCTTCTTTTTCAGCCAGCGCAAATCCGATTTCAGGTTGGGGGCTTCGAAATGCTTCTCCGGATAACCCGCTACACCGATACAGAAGTCAGTGCAGTTGTGCCCCACCTGCTCATCGTCCAGGTAGCGGCCGTTGTTCATGTCTACCACCTGCTCAATCAGCTCTGTGGCATAGTTGTGCCCGCCGGGCTCGGCTACAAAACGCTGCTCACTCTTCACACAATCGCCTCGCAGAACCAGCACGTTGTCGATGCCCAGAAAGTGCAGATCAATCAGGGCGTTCTCGGTTTCTTCCTTGTTGAAGCCTCCGCAGATCAGGTGCGGCACCGTATCGACCTTGTAGTGGTTCTGGATAGCCGCGCAAATGCCTACCGTGCCCGGGCGCTTGCGTGTGGTGCGTTTCTCCAGCAAACCATTTTCGCGCTGCTTGTACACGTACTCCTCGCGGTGGTAAGTCACGTCTATAAACGGCGGCTTAAACTCCATCAGCGGGTCAATGTGGCTGAACAGCGTCCGCATGTTTTCTCCTTTCAGCGGAGGCAATATCTCAAAAGTAAACAGCGTTTTGCCGTTCGCATTCTTGAAGTGGTCTGTTACTTTCAACGTATGTTGGTGGTTAAATTGCTTTATGGTTAAATGGTTGGATTGTTCTGCCGGGTCCAACTACCCTTACCCTCTCCTTATCTAAGGCGGGGAGATTTCTGTCTCTACTATAGTTAGCGCACAAATCTTATAGTCACCGCTTAACCTCCCTTCGCACAAGATCCTTTCAGGATGACAAGATGAAACAGTAGGTTAAAGCCCCCTTGCTGGTGCGAGCTTGTAGCTCG
>DATBUF010000057.1:0-8029 GCA_036516435.1 Pontibacter sp. | reverse complement strand
TTTTTATAAGCTTTTCTAAGTTAAATTTAGAACAATAACAACTTATTGCCATAATACAATTATTACGCAACCCACGGCATTAAACTATAACTTAGAAGTGGGACAGGTAATTCCCCAAGGCTGATAAAAGAACAGGTGGTTGAAACATATAATTTGTGGTAGTCAGGATGGGCCCTTTAGTTATGCAGGAGCTACCTATAGTTGCCAGTTACAGGGCAGATCAGGAGTAGCTGAAAAAAATTTCACTTTTTTACAACCTACCGAAACACTGCGCCGTATAAACAAATGGCTAAAAGTTGAAAAGTTTATATAAACTATTCACAGAGAAAGGCTCCCAGACGGGGAGCCTTTCTTATTTTATACCAACCTATAGTTTAGACTACAAAGCTATAGTTAACCCAGCACGTAACTTCCTACAGCCAATCACTTTACTGCAGAAGCACCTGCTAGTCTGGCTTTTTCTGAACTCGCGGGGTACAGGAGCTCTTTAACCTCTTTCAGGTACCGTAAGCTGCCATTCGACACATTACTCAGTACAATTAGCGCACTGTGGTCGTGGGGGTTGCGCAGGAGGTACGTCGTATAGCCGTGCCATAAGCCCCCGTGGTATACCACCGTATCGCCATTACCCACGGTCCGGATCCGCCAGCCAAACCCGTAATCCTCCTCCTTTCTCTTTTCACGCTTCGACCCTTTAAAGGCTTCTGCCAGTGTTTCCCATGTTACAAGTTGCTGGGTATAAAGGGCCTGCTCCCATTTAAAGAGATCCTCTACAGTAGAGTATACGCCTTTGTCGCCAAGCACCGTATCCAGGTAATCCGGGGCGCGGTATCGCCTGCCCGCGGTGTGGCCTGTTGCAACTCTGCCTGCTATAGTTGCCACATCGTTGCTGAACAGATAGGTATCCTTCATCTGCAGCGGACCAAAAATATGCTTTTGCATAAAAACAGCAAATGGCTCCCCCGAGACCTTCTCCACAATGGCGGCAAGCAGCATATACCCTGTGTTACTATAGTCGAAATGCGCATCGGGTAGGTAGTAGGGTTTAGGGACATGCACTTCCATCAGCTGCAACACATCCTCGTTCCTGATCGGGGTGTTACGGTCGGGCCATAGTTCATCGCTGAAGTAAGTATAGTTGGGAAGGCCCGAGCGGTGGGTAAGCAGTTGCCGGATGGTGATACCTTTGTACGGAAATCCCGGCAGATGCTGCTGCACGCTATCATCGTACTGCAGCTTGCCCTGCTCCTGCAGCATCATAATGGCCATGGCCGTAAACTGCTTGGATACGGATGCCAGCTGGAAAGCTGTGCGCGTAGTAAGCGTATCTTTACTTTTGAAATCGGTATAGCCAAAGGCGCCTTTGTACAGCACCTTGTCGTATTTGCTGACCAGCACAGTGCCATTAAAGCCTTTGCGCTTATGCAGGTACGTAAAAACAGAAGCGAGTTGGTGTGCCAGCCGGCGGGCAGTTACCGCAGTATAAGACGCAGGTATTTGCACCTGCTGTTTTTCCAGCCTGCTTTCGCCTTGCTTCACTTCACGCTGCTCCTTTCCAGCTTCCCGGCAGGAAGAGAACAGGATGGTACATAAACAAACTGCAGCAAGCGGGCCCCTGAAAAGGGAAAATATCCTGTAAAAAGCCATTCTTCTATCCATCAACACATTTACGGCTTTAAAGATAAGGTTTCCCGGGTTTATAGTTTCAGGGTGTTGCTGACTTTTATAAAAATTTTGCCTGGCTCGTTCCTCTCTGCAAAAAGCAGCCTCTTGGATCAGCCGCAGCAAAAGAATAAGCCTGCTCCTCTTTACAGGAAGCAGGCTTATCTATAGTTTGCAGGCTTATAGTTAACCTATAGTTTAGAGTTAGTATGCAGATGCCTTGTTGAGCTGCGCGATAGCTTCAGAACTAAGGTTGAGTTCTACCGCCTCCCGGAAAGCCTGCAGGTGATGGCTTTTGGTGGCACTGGCAATAGGAGCCGTAACCGCAGGCGACTGCACCAGCCAGGCCAGCGCTACGCCCGCCTGAGATACGCCATGCTCCTCGGCAAGAGCATCCAGTGCCGCTAATATGTTTCTGCCGCGCGCATCCAGGTACTTTTTAACACCGCCGCCGCGCACACTCTTGCCCAGGTCTTCCTCGCTGCGGTATTTCCCGGATAAAAAGCCGCTTGCCAGTGAGTAGTACGTAATCACACCCAGGTTTTCAGCCTTGCAAATGGGCCCGACACCTTTTTCAAATTCTTCGCGGTCGTAGAGATTGTACTCGGGCTGGAACACTTCGTAGCGTGGTAAGCCCTGCTGTTTGCTGGCCTCCAACGATGCCTGCAGCCGCTCCGGCGATAAGTTAGAAGCTCCGATGTACCGCACCTTTCCGGCTTCTATTAACTGCTGGTAGGCTCCCAGGGTCTCCTCTACAGGGGTTTTATCATCATCCCAGTGGGTCAGGTATAAATCGATGGCATCTGTCTGTAGTCGCTTCAGCGAGTCTTCAGCAGCCTGTAGGATATGCTTTGCCGAAATATCCTTGTGCCCCTGCCCCATATCTGAGCCTACTTTTGTGATCACCGTTACTTTATCCTGGTTTCCGCGGGCTTTCATCCACTTCCCGATGATGGTTTCTGATTCGCCACCCTGGTTGCCGGGCGCCCAGCGGGAGTACGCATTGGCCGTATCGATGGTGTTAAAACCAAGCTCAACGAACTCATCGAGTATGGCAAATGATTCTTTTTCGTTCAGTGTCCACCCGAATACGTTCCCCCCTAACACAATGGGCGCGGTATAAAGGTCAGTGTTCCCTAATTTTCTGTTCTGCATAGTTCTTTAATTATCTGATTTGCAACCGCGCTTTGCCAATACAGCATTCGTGCAGTGCTGTTCGGCAGCCGGCATGGTTTATAACTATAGCCAGCCCGCTATTGTTTAGCTTAGCCTATAGTTTGTAGCCTGTTCTTATATTCCGGAATTTAACGGGCCCGCCCAGAAACAAAAAAACCGCACCAGCTCACGTGGATCTGGTGCGGTATAGGTAAACTATAGTTGATGCAATAATCTATAGTTGCCGTCTTGGCTATAGTTTATAGTTAACTTTCCGGCTACATCCCGGTTATCTAACTTGTGTAGCAGAAGCAAATCGGTGCAGTCCTTAATCGAATCTCAGGTTTGTAACCGGATTGGCACGTGCTGCCTTCAGAGCCTGGTAACTGATGGTAAGGAAAGCAACCAGCGCTGCTACGATACCTGCCGCTATAAACACCCACCAACTCAGCTCTATGCGGTAGGCAAAATCCTGAAGCCACGTTTGCATGGCATACCACGCCACCGGAAAAGCAATAAGCGTAGCGACCACCACCAACAACAGAAACTCTTTGGACAGCAAGGCCACTATAGTATGGTTATCTGCGCCCAGCACTTTCCGTATGCCGATTTCTTTCTTGCGTCGCTCGGCGGCGTAGGCAGCCAGGCCAAACAAACCCATGCAGGCTACAAAAATGGCGAGGCCGGTAAAGATCCAGAGCAGCGTTTTCAGCTTATCTTCTGATTTGTACATCTGCTCGAAGTTCTCATCCATAAAAATGTACTCCAGCGGGTAATCCGGCGAGAACCTGGACCACACATCTTTAACCAGGGGAAGCGTATTTGCCATGTTCGCGCCATCTACTTTTACGGCTACTTTAACGTAAGCTCCCGGGTATATTTGCAGCACCGTCGGCTCTACCTTGTCATAAAGGCTGGCGAAATGGAAGTCTTTTACCACCCCGATTATTTTTCCTTCTCTGAGCGAGTCCGGGTTATCCCATGTTTCCCACAGGAGCGGCTGCCCGAGTGCTTTTTCCGGGGTGCCGTAGCCCAATTCCCGAACGGCCGTTTCGTTTATCATGTAAGCATGGTCTGCATCGGTTGCAAACTTTTTAGAAAAAGGCCGGCCAGCTACCACTTTCACATCCAGCGTGTTGATATAATCAAAGTCTATTGTCAGCAGCGTAACACCGTGGTGCACCTGTTCTCCGTTTCTGGGCACGATGACCCGGTCACCGGCTGTCGCATCGCCCGGAAAGCCATACCCGATAGATACAGCCTTTACGCCCGGAACTTTGCTTAACTCCTGCTTAAATGTCTCGTGGTTGGCAAACATGTTGTCGCCACGCATCTGGAAGAACATGATCTGATCTTTGTTAAAGCCCAGGTCTTTGTTGTGCAGGTAACTCACCTGTTTGTAAACTATAGTGGCACAGATGATCAGGAAAACCGATAAGGCAAACTGCACGACAATCAGCCCATGTCGCAGCCACTGTATACGCCCGACTCTGCTTTGCACCACTACGGCACTCTTCAGCACTTTTACCGGTTTAAAGCCCGACAGCACTAGTGCCGGATACAAACCTGCCAGTATGCCTACAACTATAGTTAAGCCCAGCAGCAGCAGCACCAAAGCCGGGTTGGTAAAGATATTGAATTGCATCTCTTTGCCCGTAAAGGCATTCAGGCTGGGCAGCAGCAGCGACGTGAGCGCAGCGGCAAAAACCACACTGATCAGGGTAAGGATAACCGTTTCGCCGAGAAACTGGACCGTAAGCTGCGAACGGCTGGCACCAATGGCTTTGCGTACGCCCACTTCTTTAGCCCGCTGCATCGATTTGGCTGTGGCCAGGTTTACGAAATTAAAGCAGGCAATGAGCAGTATAAAAACGGCAATAATACTCAGCGCTTTTACATAGGTAATATTACCCTGGTTAAACCGGTTGTGCTTGAGCTGTGAAGAATACAGGTACACTTCGTCCAGGGGCTGCAGCACTGGTTTATATTGGTATGGAATGTTCTTGTCGGGGTCGATCTGCTTTTTAACGATGCTCAGCAGCTTGCTTTGTGCGGCCTGCGGGTCAGCTCCTTTCTGGAGTTTTACATAGGTATAGAACTGTTGCCAGCTCCAGCTTTTCATGCGTCCGGGGTCCAGCTCTGCCGCCGCCATCGGAAGTATAAAGTTAAGCGGCAGATGAAAGCGCTCTTTGGTACTGAATACTCCTCTGACAATATACGGCAGCTTGTTAACTGAAACCTCTTTTCCCACCGGGTCTATAGTTCCAAACACGCGCTCGGCAAATTTATCTGACACTACAATGGAGGAAGGATCATCCAGGGCTTTCTCCGGAGAACCATAGATAAACGGAAGCTGAAAAACATCAAAGAAAGTAGGATCAACAAAAAAACGACCGGTTTCATAAATACTTTTCTCTCCGTAGTCTACCAGGTTCTTGGCATCGAACTGCAGCATCAGGATACGGGTAACGGTTTCCGTTTCTGGTATATGTTGCTCCAGCGATGTTCCGAACATAGGCGGAACCACCGCGAAAACTTTACCGGCTTCCTCTTCTGATTTGTCGTTGTACACACGGTATACCTGGTCACCTTCCGGCAAAAACTTATCGTACTGCAGCTCGTCGTATACAAACAACCCGATCAGCAGGCAGGCGGTAAGGCCAAGGGCCAGGCCGGCAATGTTTATAAAAGTGAAACCCTTGTGCCGGAACAGGTTTCGGTAGGCGGTGGTAAAGTAGTTTCTCAGCATAGTTTTAAGGCTAGAATAAGTGAACCAGGATAAGATGAAATCACAGAATCCGCCTCGCACATCAGATGCCAAAACAATATATAACTGTAAATCAATAATTTACAAAAACAAACTATAAACGCCTGTGCAAAACCGCTCAGTAATCGTGCGAAATCGCACACCCTATAGTTGCTGAAGATGCCAAAACGGTTCAGATTCAGCACCTTGTATTAATGGCATAATTATAGTTTCTTGGGTTACTATAGAATTAAAACGTACATGCAGTTATCCAAAGCCTCCATTCTTGTTGTAGATGATGATACCGATGTGCTGACGGCAGTACGCCTGATGCTGCGGCCTCAGGTAAAGGAAATTGTGACGGAAAAGAACCCGGAACAAATCCAGACGCTACTGGCGCAACAGCCCTTTGATGTGGTATTGCTGGACATGAATTTCAAGAGCGCGCTGAACACGGGCAATGAAGGACTTTACTGGCTGAAGAAAATAAAGGAGCTGAAACCGCAGACAGCTGTGATCATGATTACGGCCTACGGCGACATAGACCTGGCCATACGTTCCCTGAAGGAAGGCGCCTTCGACTTTGTAGTAAAACCCTGGCACAACGAAAAGCTGCTGCACATTATAACTGATGCTTTGGCCCGAAAAAGCACTACAGGCAAAACTCCCCCTCAGCGTGCTACCAAAACCATCCCGGATACTGCCCTGCTCGGCGAGTCGGAAGTGATGCAGGATATTTTGCTGAAGATACGGAAGGTAGCCCCCACCGATGCCAACATTCTGATACTTGGCGAGAACGGTACCGGCAAGGAGCTCATTGCCAAAGCCATACACCAGCACTCGGCACGCGCCGACAAGCCTTTTGTGAAAATAGACGTAGGTGCCCTGACGGAATCCCTGTTCGAGAGCGAGCTGTTCGGGCATAAAAAAGGTGCCTTTACCGATGCCCGCGAAGACCGGGCCGGTCGTTTTGAAGCAGCCGAAGGCGGCACAATTTTCCTGGATGAAATAGGCAATATTTCGCTGCACCAACAGGCAAAACTGCTGAGCGTGCTGCAGAACAGGCAGGTCATACGCTTGGGCACAAACGAACCTACCACTATAGATGTGAGGCTGCTCTGCGCCACCAATGTGCCCCTGGCAGAACTGGCTAATGAATCCCGTTTCCGCAAAGACCTGGTGTACCGCATCAATACGGTAGAGATTATAGTTCCGCCCCTCCGCAAACGTGGCAATGACATCCTGCTGCTGGCCCGGCATTTTATGGGAGTATATGCAGCCAAGTACATGAAGCCGGTGCCGGAGCTTACCCGGTCAGCCGAAAATAAGCTGATGGGCTACCACTATCCCGGTAACGTGCGGGAGCTGCAATATGCCGTAGAGCGGGCAGTAATTATGGCTGATAACCATGTGCTGGATGCGCAGGACATTCTTTTTTCGCCTATAGAGGCGGCCCCAACTATGGCCACACCACCGCTGGAATCGAACCTGGAGCAGCTCGAGAAAGCAACCATACACCGGGTGCTGGAAAAACATAACGGCAATCTTACCAAGGCTGCCAAAGAACTGGGCATTACCCGCACTGCATTGTACCGACGGCTAGGCAAGTATGATATTTAAGACATTTGAAGGACGGCTGACGCTGCGTGTGATACTCCTGCTGCTGACGCTGAGCACCCCGGCTATAGTTGTCGTAAATGGATTGCCCGAGCTGCTGGTGTTTCTGGTTCCGTTGCTGCTATACCAGGTTTACGAGCTGATGCGCTTCGTAAAAAAAGCACAGGAAGAGTTTAACCAGTTTGTAGAATCGGTACATTACCGCGACTTCTCGAGGTTCTTTAATGAAAAGCAGGCACCTGTAGAGCTGGAAGTATTACGCAAAGGTTTCAACGAAATCAACTCCACCTTCCAGACCCTGAGTCGGGAGAAGGAATCACAGTTTCAGAACCTGCAGCAGGTGCTGGCGCTGGTAAATACCGGCATCCTTTCTTATGAAGTAGCCAGTGGCGAGGTAGTGCTTATGAACGATACTTTGAAAAAACTGCTGCACCTGCCGCACATGCAGTCGATCCATTACCTTGCCAAGCGGGATGCCGATCTGTACGAAGATGTACTGCGCCTGCAGGCCGGGCATACAACGATCGCAACAGCCCAGGTTTCTTATTTAGAGAAAACCAGCTTTAAGGTATTGCTTTCTGCTACAGCTTTTCAGAACGAAGGCAGGCAGTACAAACTAGTTGCTTTCCAGAATGTAAGTGAGGCACTGGACGAAAATGAATCGCAGGCCTGGCAGAAACTGCTAAGCGTGATGACGCACGAAATTATGAACTCCGTAGCACCTATCTCTTCCCTTGCCGATACGTTGAAGGACAGACTACAGGAAATGAGTATAAAAGGAAGTACCGCTGCTGATGTAGAAGACCTAGAAATCGGCATCGAAACTATAAAACGCAGAAGCCAGGGACT
>DATBUF010000056.1:0-1987 GCA_036516435.1 Pontibacter sp. | reverse complement strand
ATAAACTACATGCAACTGCACAAAGACGGACTGATAGAGCTTAACTACAATGTTGCAAGTGATATACTCATCATGCGCTGGCCTGATCTGACCGGCTTTACCATGCCGGAAATCGATTACGCTATCCGCAAAATCATAGATACCCTGCGCCATTACGATATCAAACATCTGCTTGTTGATTCCCGCTTTAGTACGCTCTCTGATCTTACCCGGGATGAGTACCAGCAGGTGCTTGTAAATTTTGTGCAGCACCTAAAAACAACCCGCCTGCAGAAGCTGGCACGTATTTGTACACCAGATGCTTCCCGCGAGCTGGTGATTGACGAGACTGCAGACCTGGCCATAAATCAACTGGCCATTAAGTTTCACTTCCGAAACTTCGCTGATGAAGTAGCAGCCCTTATGTGGTTGAGCGAAAAATAACTCGACTCTGAACGACCTGCAGTATGAAGACAAAATTACTTTTATTTATCGCGCTTGCCTTGATATTGGCCGGCTGCCTGGAAATCGATACTACATCTAATGACCAGACCTCAGCCAATGCCTGCCAGCTCACATCGAGTACCACTACACTTGTGAACGCTTCTGGCAACAGGTTCAACTATACGCTGAACTATACCTATAACGAGAATGGACTGCTGACAGGGATCGCCTCGCCCGATTCAGTATCGTTAAATATCAGGCTTGCTTACGATGACCAGAACAGGCTTTTAACTGAAAAGGGCGGGCTGTATACCTGGGCAGGAGAATATGATGCCAGGGGCCGGCTAGTAAAGCAAACGCGCACGTTTGAGTTTGCACCCGGTCGTACTGAGGTTTACTACCTGGAGCACCACTATAGCCCGGAAGGCCAGTTACAGGAGTCGCGGTACTATGCTGTGGAGCAGCCTGCTGATGTTTTAATCTATACCTACCGTTATACCTACAGCAACGGCCACCTGGCAGGAGTAGAGCAGTTATCGGAGCAGGACGGCCGTTATTACAGTGCCACTATACTTACGGATGGCAAAGCTTCGCCGCTACCCACGCTGCCTATGCACCTGCTCTACATGTTCCGCGACGAAATCCTACCTGTAATGGGGCTGCTGGAGGGCAACAGAATCAACTATAGTGTGCACCAGGGCGAGGGCAATTCGGGCTTGCAATCATTTACCGCCAGCTATACCTACAACGATGCTGGTTATCCTACTTCCTTTACCAGAACGTACGCCAACGGCACAACAGAACAAACCAGCTATACCTATGGTTGCCGGTAGCTTGCCGCAGTATGGTATAAATGCAGAAAAGCCTTACCAAGTGGTAAGGCTTTTCTGTGGTTTCTTGCATTTACTTTATATACTAAGCACGCTTTACGTTTACAGCGTTTAGTCCTTTTCTACCTTCCTGCAATTCAAATGTTACTCTGTCATTTTCTCTGACCTCATCTACTAATCCAGTTACGTGTACGAAGTACTCTTTGTCTGAATTTTCATCTTTGATAAAACCAAAGCCTTTCTCGTTGTTGAAGAATTTTACTGTTCCGTTATTCATGATGTTCTTAAAAATTATACCCCTACTACAGTAATTCTTTTAAAAATGTTCATAAAAATTTTGAATATTTTTATTATGATTTTAAAAAGTGTCCTTATTAGCCTGAAAAGACACTTTTTCGAGAGGCACTTTCGGAGTGCGGCAACAGGTTTGATGCATTAGCCCAACCGAACCTGACACAACTATAGTTTATAGTTGTGTCAGGCTGGCAAGTCTCGCTTTGGCTGGGAACAAAGTTAGAAAGCAACAACTATAGCTTTACAGATTTCAGGTGAGGGGCAGAGGAATCGTCAAGGCACAGGAGAAAACCGTGCAACTATAACTATAGGCAGAGCTAATGCCTTTGCGTAGTTAAGCGCAACAGCGGGTAAACTCAGGTGTAAAAGTAAAGGCTGCCCACTTCGGGCAGCCTTTAGCTTACAGGGTTTATGTATAAATTAAGTGCAGAGTGTATATT
>DATBUF010000055.1:0-10085 GCA_036516435.1 Pontibacter sp. | reverse complement strand
ATCAGCTCTGTTACCGGGATACCACCAACTGTTGTGTAGCGCGGAAGCGGAACCATCGTATCGCCGTGACCACCCATCAATACTGCCTGGATGTCTTTTGGAGATACGTTCAGGGCTTCAGCAAGGAATGCTCTGTAACGGGCCGTATCCAGGATACCAGCCATACCCATAACGCGGGTGCGTGGCAGCTTGGAAGTGATGTGGGCAGCATACGTCATCACATCCAGTGGGTTAGAAACCACGATGATGATCGCATCCGGAGAGTGCTTTACAATATTTTCAGTTACAGAAGTAACGATGCCTGCGTTCGTAGAAATAAGGTCGTCGCGGGTCATGCCTGGCTTACGTGGCAAACCGGATGTGATAACTACTACATCAGAGCCAGCTGTTTTGCTGTAATCGTTCGTTACACCTACAGTGCGTGTATCGTACAGGTTGATAGGGGCTTTCTGCCAGATATCAAGCGCTTTGCCCTCAGCAAAACCTTCTTTAATATCCACTAAAACTACTTCGTTCGCGATTTCGCGGTAAGCCAGCACATCAGCGCAGGTTGCACCTACGTTACCAGCTCCTACTACGGTTACTTTCATTATCGGATATACTTTATGTTAGTTTGAGAATTCGGTTAACTCCGGTAAAATTAGAAAAATCTATTATTAAAACTCCGCAAAATTGAGTTTTCGTATCAAGTATCACGACACACGTAATACGACTCTCAATAAAGGAGGAAAAATCGTGCTACCTGATACGTGCTACGTGATTCGCTCTAATGAAATTTCCACCACCTGCTGTGTTTTGTCGGTTACTTTAAAGCGGTTGTCGAGGCGCTGATTTACTACCCAGGCAATAGACTGGTCGGATACTAATACTAGGGTTTGAGACTTAAGGTTGGCAGGTACTTTCCTGTCTATCAGAAAATCGCTGATCTTCTTTTTGCCGTTCATGCCCAGCGGCACAAACCAGTCGCCTTCCTGCCAGCCGCGCAGCTTCAGCGGGAACTTGAGCTGGCCGGCATCCAGGGCAGCCACATGTGGTTTGGTGTTCAGCTTATAGTTGACGGCATCTACATACTTTATACTGAAGTGCAGGTTACCGGCTTCGGCCTCTGTTTGCCCTTCGGCTATCGTTATACTGCCGAAACTGCTCAGGTTACGTGGGGTAATGACCAGCTGGTCACGGTCCTTTACCAGCGTGTGCGTTGGCGAATCGAACTGCTTGCCGGAGATGCCTTCTAGGGCAGCAACCAGCTCCAGTACCACACTATAGCTATAGTTGAACGGGCGGAGCAACTCGTGCAGCACTACCGGCAAACCAGTTGCCTGCTGCAGCGGGGCCAGCGAAATGTAGGTGGCGTGTTCAGCCTCTTTTATACTTTGTGCCCGCAGGTTTTCGATATAAGCAGCAACTATAGCTTCGGCGTGACTCACGCGCTCAGCGGTGTGCTGCATGGTTTCTTCCAGGCTCGGGTTGATCTCCTTCAGTACCGGAATAACTTCGTGGCGGATTTTGTTGCGCTGGTACTTGGTGGTTTCGTTGGAGCTGTCCTCGCGCCAGATCAGCCGCCGCTCGGTTACATATTCAAAAATATCATCCTTGGTAACGGTGAGTAGTGGCCGGATAATGTGCCCGTTCTTTGCCGGTATGCCGTGCAGGCCTGCTATGCCGGTGCCCTTGGTCAGGTGCAGCAATATAGTTTCGGTCAGGTCGTTGCTGTGGTGTGCAGTGGCAATGTAGTCGTAGTTTTCCTGCTGGCGTACCTGCTCAAACCAACTATAGCGCAGTGTGCGGGCAGCCATTTGTATCGAAAGTTTTTCCTGTTCGGCAAAGGCGCGGGTATTAAAGTTTTCGGTAAAGAACGGCACGTCGTATTTTTTGGCCAATTTCTTGACGAACAGTTGGTCGGCTTCGGCATCCTCGGCGCGCAGCCCGAAGTTGCAGTGCGCGATAGCAAACGTATACTTGAGCTGGTGCAGTACTTCGCAGAGCACAACCGAATCGATGCCGCCGCTAACGGCTGCTAAAATCCTGCTCTCCGGCTGGCAAAGCGCATGAGCTTGTATGAAACCTGAAACTTTCTGTAGCATAGGGCAGCGGCTGGTAAATTTTTCCTAATTTTGAAGTATAATTTGGACGAAAGACTGTTAAACAAAGGGCAAAAGAGAAAGTCCTTTATCACGATGCCTTTCATCCTTTTGTCAAGAAATTAAATGAAGTATACAAAATTACTGTTTTCTATTGTCTTTACACTGCTGACGGTAATGGTTTTCGGGCAGGTGCAGCCCCGTAAGCTGCCACGGCCTACGCAAAACCAGCCAGTGCAACAGCCGCCAAGGTCGCAGCAACAGGCCCAGACGCAACCACAGGCACAGCAGCAGTCGGGTAGGGTAGAGCTCTTAGGGGCTGATAACCTGATAGGAACCACTATAAACGGCCGCCATGTAGACAAACTGATCGGGAACGTACGGTTCAGGCAGCGCGAAACCTACGTGTATGCCGACTCCGTGTACCAGTACCGCGATGATGCCCAATTGCTGGAGGCTTTCAGTAATGTGCGCATTGTGCAGGGCGATACTGTTACCATAACTGGTGACCACGCTACTTACAATGGTACTGCTCGCACCGCCCGCATGACGGGTAACGTAACCATGCAGGACCCACGCTCAACCCTGACAACCCCCAGCCTGGACTATAACCTGAATACCAGGACGGCCACTTACACGGAAGGCGGAATTCTGACAGACCCTGAAAACAGGCTGGAGAGTCGCCGTGGCTCTTACAATACCATTACCAAAGAAGTTACTTTTCAGCAGAACGTAAAAGTTACCACCGCAGACTATAACATTACGGCGCAGAACATGCGCTATAATACCGAAAGTAAGGTAGTGTACTTTATGGGGCCTACAGTTATTAAAGGGCAGCGCGGCGATCTGTATGCCGAAGAAGGTACTTACAACACGATTACCAAAATATCAAACTTCGGGAAGAATGCCTACATCCTGACTCCGGAGTACCGGCTGGGTGGCGATAAACTATACTATAACCAGAATACAGGTTATGGCATGGCCGAGAAGAATGTATCGCTCCGCTCGCTGAAAGACGATGTAACTATACGGGGGCAGGTGGGCCGCTACTGGCGTGACCGCGGGGTAGCCAAGGTATCGGGTAGCCCGGTGATGGAGAGCATTATGGATGCTGATACCCTCTACCTGTCGGCTGACTCGCTGATCTCGCGGGAGGCGCAGGGCGCGAATGGTAAAAGTATGCTCTATGCCTTTAATAATGTTAAAATCTTTAAGCAGGACCTGCAGGGCAAATGCGATTCGCTGAGCTTTAACCGTACCGATTCGGTGATGCACATGAACGTAAAGCCTGTGCTCTGGAGCGAAAATAACCAGCTGGTAGCTGATACGATTTATGTGTACCTGCGCAACCGCACCATCGACCGCATGCATATGTACAGCAACGCGTTTATGGCATCCGAAGACACGCTGAAGAACTATAACCAGGTAAAAGGCCGCAACATGGTTGCCTTTTTTACCAAAGGTGACCTGAAGCGCGTGAATGTAAACGGGAACGGGGAAAGCATCTATTTTGCGCTGCAGGGCGATACTACAGTTACCGGCATGAACAAGGCGATCTGCAGTAACATGGTCTTGCAGTTTGCAGAAAATAAATTGAACAGAATCTCGTTCCTTGTGAATCCGGATGCCAGCTTTATACCACCGCACGAACTGCAGCCAGCCAATAAACAGCTGGAGGGTTTTACCTGGCAGGGAGATGTGCGGCCTACAAAAGAGCAGGTGTTTGCCGGCAGAGCGCCAGTACCTGCGCGCAGCCAGGATAAAACAAAGGCGAAGATTCAGCAAACCAAGCGGAATGCGCCTGCAAAAAAGAAGAAGGATTCTAAAAAAGCCACTACTATCCGGAAGCAGTAAAGCGCCTGTTTTATTTGCGCGTGATGGCTGTATTCGTTTTGTAAATCATAAGGATATTGTATAATTTTGCCCGTTCATGAAGAAAAGACTTTCCCATATCGTTGTGCTTCTGGCCCTGTTGCTGACAGCTGCAGGTTGCAGTAACTATCAGAAGCTCCTGAAAAGCAACGATGTACAGCAAAAGTATGCTGCCGCTATTAAGTATTACGAGAAAGAGGATTACTACCGGGCCAGCGAACTGCTGGATGCTGTAGCCCCTCTGCTGACGGGTACCGAACAGGCGGAGGATGCGCTCTTTTATCAGGCAAGTGCCAATTTTGAGCTGGGTAACTACCTGCTGAGCGAGACCTACTTCCGTAATTTTTATACCACTTACCCGCGTAGCGATAAGGCGGAGGCTGCCATGTTTATGCAGGTAAAATCCCTGTATAACCAGTCGCCGGACTTTGAGCAGGACCAGGCCAGTACGCTTACGGCTATAAGCTCGGTGCAGGAGTTTTTGCAACGCTACCCCGAGAGCGAACACCAGGCAGAGGCAAACCAGATTCTGGAAGACTTAAGCATGAAACTGGACCGCAAAGCGTTTGACAGTGCCAAACTTTACCATAAAATACACTATTACAAAGCCGCTGTAGTGGCGCTTGGTAATTTCCAGAAAGAGTTTCCGGCTTCTCCGTATGCCGAGGAAGCTGCTTACCTGAAAATAGAATCGCAGTACGAGTATGCCAAGGAAAGTGTGCCGAACAAGCAGGAAGAGCGCTACTTTGAGGTAGTAGACTTTTACCAGGCTTTCGTGGATCAGTATCCTGAAAGCGAGTTTATGCGTAGTGCCAACCAAATCTACGACAACACCCTGGCCGAGCTGGAAAGAATCAAATCTGTAAAATCAAATCAAGCAAATTCTTAAGTAAAACATATATGGCAATAGTTCCATCATCTATCGTAACCCGCAACATGGCCGATTTTGCAGAGCAAACCGGTAACGTATACATGTCTGTGGCAGTTATCTCTAAAAGAGCAAACCAGATCTCTGTGAAGCTGAAAGAGGAGCTAAACTCTAAACTGGCCGAGTTTGCCACAACAGTAGATAACCTGGAGGAAGTATTCGAGAACCGTGAGCAGATCGAGATCTCTAAATACTACGAGCGCATGCCAAAACCTACCAGCCTTGCTATTGAGGAGTTTCTGGAAGGTAAGGTATACGTACGCAACCCGGAGGAGGAAGCAACAGAAGAAGAAACGCTGTAATTGCAGCACATGCTCCGGCATAAGAAAATAATACTGGGAGTTTGCGGAAGTATAGCAGCCTACAAGGCGGCGCTGCTGGTTCGCTTACTCGTAAAAGCAGAAGCAGAAGTGCAGGTGATCCTGACCACTTCTGCTTCTGAGTTTATAACCCCGCTCACACTGGCTACCCTCTCTAAGCGGCCTGTGCTTACCCATTTTGTAAAAGATGAGGGTGGCATGTGGCACAACCACGTGGAACTTGGCCTGTGGGCCGATGCTATAGTTGTAGCTCCGGCCAGCGCCAATACGGTTGCTAAATTTGCCAATGGGTTTTGCGATAATTTGCTTTCTGCCACGTACTTATCGGCGCGTTGCCCGGTGTTTGTAGCTCCGGCAATGGACCTGGATATGTACCAGCACCCGGCAGTACAGGCTAATTTTACGAAGCTGCGCGGTTTTGGTAATCACATTATAGAAGCCGGTTATGGCGAACTGGCGAGTGGCCTGGTAGGGCAGGGGAGATTAGCGGAGCCCGAAGAAATTGTAGAAGTACTTCAGAACTTTTTTGCTGGTGAAGGAAAGATCGTTTAAAGGCAAAACCGTACTGCTTACCGCGGGCCCGACTTATGAGCCTATCGATCCGGTGCGTTTTATCGGTAACCACTCTACAGGTAAGATGGGTTTTGCGCTGGCAGCCTGCTTTGCCGCCCGTGGTGCTAAGGTTTACCTGGTTTCAGGGCCAACCAACCAGAAAACCGAAGACCAAACTATAACGGTACTACCCGTAACTACTGCCGACGAAATGTATGCTGCCGTATTGCAGCAAGCGGATGCTGCTGACATTATAGTTTACGCCGCCGCCGTAGCCGACTATAAACCGAAAGTAGTAGCGGATAAAAAGATTAAAAAAGCCGGCAACGAACTTACCATAGAACTGGTTAAGAACGTTGATATAGCAGCAGCACTCGGTAAACAGAAAAAGCCGGGGCAGTTCTCGGTAGGTTTTGCCCTGGAAACAGACAACGAAAGTGCCAATGCCGCTGAAAAGCTGAAGAAAAAGAACCTGGATATGATCGTGCTGAACTCACTGCGCGATGAGGGGGCCGGGTTTAAACACGACACTAATAAAATAACCATTATAGAGCCTGATAAAACCACCGCGTTTGAGCTGAAGCAGAAAACCGAAGTGGCCCAGGACATTGTAAACCTAGTTTGGGACCGATTGCATGGCTAAGAAACTTCTATTGCTGGTAATGCTGAGTATAGCTGCGCTTGGTGCGAGAGCCCAGGAACTGCTGTGCGATGTGGTAGTAAACAGTGAGCAGATCCAGTCTACGGACAGGCAGCTGTTTACCGAAATGCAGAACCGCATAGAAGAACTGATGAACACGCAGCGCTGGACCAACCAGGCTTATGCTGCCGAAGAACGCATCAAGTGCCGCCTGCTCATTAACCTGACCGAGATGCCGCAGATCGGGGTGTTTAAGGCCAATGTGCAGGTAGTGTCGGTGAGGCCGGCGTATGGCACAGGCTACGAGTCTACACTGTTCAGTTTTATAGATAAGGACTGGACTTTTGAGTATACGAATGCCCAGCTGCTGCAGTACGCAGACAATAACTATAGTTCTAACCTGACCTCCATGCTGGCTTTTTACGCTTACATGATCATCGGAATGGACAATGACAGCTTTGGCAGGATGGGGGGCGGACAGGCATTTGATAAGGCCCGAAGTGTGGTGAACCTGGCCTCGTCGCAGGGCACAAATTACCCAGGCTGGAAAGCATTCGACAGCAACCGCAACCGTTACTGGCTGATCGATAACATGCAGGACCCACAGTTTGCGCAGTTCCGCGAAGGCCTGTACAAAATGCACCGCCTGGGCCTGGACATGATGGCTGAGAATCCGGAGAAGGCGCGTAAAACAGTGCTGGAAGTATTGCAGGAAGTACAACGCCTGAACAAGCAGAAACCGGGAGCCGCTATAGTTCGCTCTTTTTTCGAGGCTAAATCAGATGAGCTGCTGAATATGTTTAAGGCAGCTCAGCCGGCCGATAAGCAAACGGCCTATACGTTGCTCACCGAAGCAGACCCCACCAACCGCACAAAATACGACCAGCTGCTCAAGCGCTGACACTTTAAAATCTCAGATAAAGACCGTATCTTCACGGAGGCGAAAACTATAGTTCTGCCAGATTTCTACATGGGCAAACGCCAGATACGTATCCCCGGCTTTAAACTACAGGAGCATGTAATGGAGCTGCTTTCCCGGCAGGCAGTGCAGGTAGTGCTGCGCAGTAGGGTAGTTGTTCCGGGCAAAGTGCTGCATACCTCCCCTGAAACTATAACCCTGCAGGATATGCGCCGGAACAAGCACGTATTCCCGACAGAGCAGATACAGGAAATCATCTACGATGTTGAAGCCGATTGGTAACTATAGGTGCAGCCTTTCAGGCGCCTTTGCGTTGACTCTTTTAATTTCCTGCATCGGGCATAAACTATAGTTTACCAGCTAAAAAATAACAGAATTTCCGAACTTTCGCATAGGCAAAAAGTCTTACATCTTAGTCTATAGTCTTGAGTGTTAATCTATGTTGATAGACCTTAAAATAAAGAATTACGCCTTAATTGAGCAGCTGGAGATGCACCCCTCGCCGGTGCTGAATATTATTACCGGTGAGACCGGTGCCGGTAAATCTATTATGCTGGGTGCCATTGGCCTGCTGCTGGGGAACCGTGCCGATACCAAACTCCTCTTTAATCAGAACGAGAAGTGCGTGATTGAAGGCGTTTTCGATATCTCGCAATATAACCTGCAGGAGGTTTTTACCGCCGAAGACCTGGATTTTGATAACACCTGCATTCTGCGCCGCGAGATAAGCCCAAGTGGAAAGAGCCGTGCTTTTGTAAACGACACACCCGTAACGCTGGATGTGATCCGCAAGATTGGCGAGAACCTGATGGACGTGCACTCGCAGCACGATACGTTGCAGTTGGGTGATACCAGTTACCAGCTCAACATCCTGGATATTTATGCAGGCAACACGTCGCTGGATATTTATGCCGGTAACCTGTCGTACCTGAAAGCTTACAGCGAGACCTATCGTACTTATAAAAAGCTGGAGTCAGACTATAAAAAGCTGGAAGACCAGTTAGCGCAGTCGCAGAAGGAGCTGGATTACCATACCTTTTTGCTGAACGAGCTGGATGAAGCCAGCCTGCAGGCCGAGGAGCAGGAAAGCCTGGAAGAGGAGCTGAAGCAGCTTGAAAACGCCGAGGACATCAAATTAAAGCTGACGCAGGCAGTGCAAAGCCTCACAGAGTCGGACTTTAATATTACCTCTGCCTTAAAAGATACGGCTTACCTGATTGGCCAACTGGCGCAGTTCTCTGCAAAGTATGAAGAGCTACGCACCCGTGCCGAAAGCTGCCTGATAGAGCTGAACGATATAGCGGGCGAACTGGAAGATGCCGAGCGCAAAACAGAAGCCGACCCGCAGCGCACTCTGGAGGTGCAGGAACGTCTGAACATGATTTACACGCTGCAGCGCAAGCATCAAGTACAAACTATAGCAGAGCTGTTGCAGATACAGGAGGACCTGTCGCAGAAAGTTGGGAGCGTACTGAACCTGGATACGGCCATTGCCAAAACCAAAAAGGAAATGGATGCCGCTTACCAGGAGGTACTGAAAAAGGCCAAAGCGCTGTCGGATCGCAGAAAGGCTTCTTTTGCTAAGTTTGAGCAGGAGCTGCACAACCTGGTGGCTGACTTAGGTATGCCGAATGCGCGCATCGTTATCCAGCACAAAGAGGCCCAGCCATCTGCCACCGGCACCGACGAGATCAGCATCCTGTTCAGCGCCAACAAAGGAGCACAGCCGCAAACCCTGGTAAAAGCCGCCTCCGGTGGTGAGTTCTCCCGCTTAATGCTGAGCGTAAAGTACATGCTGGCTGATAAAACAGCGCTGCCAACTATAGTTTTCGATGAGATTGATACAGGTATATCCGGGGAGGTAGCCGTGAAGGTGGGTCGCATGATGCAGCAAATGGCGCAGAAGCACCAGATTATTGCCATTTCGCACTTACCTCAGATTGCTGCACAAGGCAATTACCATTATTTTGTGTACAAAGAAGACCGCGAAGACAGAACTATCAGCCGCATTAAGCAACTGAACGAGGAGGAACGCGTGAACGAGATCGCCCACATGATTGCCGGGGCCAACCCAAGTGCAAACGCTTATCAGAGTGCAAAAGAGTTGCTGTCGCTTTAAACTTTAGCTTACACAGCAGGCCCTTCTCCAAAACAGAGAAGGGCTTTTTATTGCAGGCAAGGGCAGAGAGCAAACGGCCAGATGCATAGAAAATGCGCTTTAACTATAGCTACCGATGATTTCGCAACTTGAGTTATACGTAGTTATTGCTATATTGCCACGTAATTCCGGGGGCTACAGGCTGGCCTGGGATTTATGAAAAAGGAACAATATTAACTTGATAAAGAAATGTCCAACAATCTTTTAAAAGGAAAAAAAGGAATCATCTTCGGTGCGCTGGATGAGAAATCTATCGCCTGGAAAGTAGCACTGCGTGCGAAAGAGGAGGGAGCTGAGTTTGTGCTGACAAATGCACCGATCGCGATGCGTATGGGCGAAATCAACAAGCTGGCGGAGCATTGCAACGCACAAATTATACCTGCTGATGCTACGTCGGTAGAGGACCTGGAGAACCTGTTTACAAAAGCGCAGGAAATCCTGGGTGGTAAAATCGACTTCGTACTGCACTCTATCGGTTCCAGCCCGAACATCCGTAAAGGCAAATCTTACGGCGACCTGAACTATGAGTGGTTCCTGAAGACACTGGATATTTCGGCTATCTCTTTCCATAAAGTAATGCATGTGGCTGAGAAGCAGGATGCTATGAGCGAGTGG